>NZ_JBNUPG010000002.1:0-187948 GCF_050409545.1 Facklamia sp. P12932
TAATATTTTTCATGGGAGCTTCCTTTCGCTAAGTTGTTTGTATATCTTTAGTGTATCAGAAGCTCCCTATTTTTATTTGTTTTATGTCACATATGTATTATCGTCTAACACGACCTATTAAAACGGCTTTAAACACCTTTATCCGCTATAAAACTATGTCGCTAATGCTATTGAACTACCTTACTCCAACGCCAAACTAGAAGCAACTAACAAACTCATCAAAGATATTAAGCGAAATGCCTTTGGCTATAAAAACGACTCCCATTTCAAAAAAGAATTCTTTTAATATCAAGATTATATGTGTCAGGAAGAAATCGAGTAGGAGGCTAGCCATTAGTTGACTAGCCGACCTCTCACACCCCCGTACCTACGGTTCCGTATACGGCGGTTCCCTAGTTTACACACACTTTAGTATAATAACCGAGCATTGACAGGTAGCCTGGCTTGGCTATTTCTTCTTTGATTAGCACTGAGTTTAGCATTAGTGCAGCTCGCCACGTGGCTTTTCTGCAATTCGCCATTTCATGCACTTTCCAAAGCGGTATCCCAAATTTCTTTATCCTCTTGTATCTTGCTCTGACTTTCTTCCACTGTTTCCAGTATATTTGCCTTACTCTTCTCCTAAGCCATTCATCCATACGTTCCAGCATGGATTTCATATCCGCCATTGAGAAATAATTTATCCATCCTGCGATAAACTTGTTCAGTTTGGATTTCCTTACTGCATTTGACCCTCCATTACTTCTAGATGTTAGCCTTTTCAGTTCACTTTTCATCTTATCTATTGACTTCTGATAAACCCTAACCCTATATTCCCCTTTTGTAATATAGAAGCTATAGCCTAGATACTTAACTTTCGTTATATGTGCTACCTTGCTTTTATTTCGATTCACTTTTAACTTCAGCTTTCCCTCTATAAATGACAAGATATTTCTTAAGGTTCTTTCTGCACTTCGTTTACTCTTGCAAAATATCATCCAATCGTCTGCGTATCTTACAAATCTTTGTCCTCTGTGTTCCAGTTCCTTGTCCAGTTCATTAAGCATACTATTACTTAGTAGTGGACTTAGATTTCCACCTTGTGGCATTCCTACCTTCGTTTCTTCATATTTTCCCTCGTTTATTACGCCTGCGTTCAAGTATTTATGGATTAGCGCTATTACTCTACCATCTTTTATAGTTCTTGATAGTATTTCTATTAGCTTGCTTTGGCACACCGTATCAAAGAACTTTTCCAAGTCCATATCTACCACCTACTTATAGCCTTCATCTACATTCTTCTTGCATGCTTTCAGTGCGTCGTGGGTACTTCTTTTTGATCGAAAACCATAACTATTTTCGGAAAATTGTTTTTCATAGATTGGGCTTAATACTTGGGGGATCCCTTGTTGTATCAGTCTATCTATTACCATCGGTATTCCTAACTTTCGGTATTCCCCTTTTGTTTCTTTGGGAATCTCTACCCTTAATACGGGTCGTGGCTTGTATTTGCCCGTTCTTAACTTCTCGAGCAGGCTGTCTTTGTTATCTTTGAGATACGGCATAAGTTCATATACACTCATCTCATCGATTCCGCTAGCTCCCTTATTGGATACTACTCGCTGATAGGCTTTATTCAGATTTTGTCTATCCAGTATCTTCTCAAGTAGCCCAGCATCACTAAAGTTTGTGTCGATATGCTTTGTTTCAGTAATCCTCTGTTAGGCGAATGCTCTTAGCTCCTCTTTCTGTTCCGCAGATCCCCTCCCCAAGTAGCCCTCTGTTTCTTTCTAAGGTTTTCTATTCTTGTATCTATCATCAGTTACATTCATTTTCTTCATATCTCCTAAAGTTCACTCCTTCCCCATTCGTCTTAAGCCGTCGGCTACTATGACTTCTGCTGACTTCTTACAGTTCGTTGTTACTATAGATTTCTTACTCTGTTTCCACCTACCTGTAAGACCTCCCCAGGTAAGAGCACACTCTTTCACTCCATATATCTGCCACATTTACTGTATTTATTCCCGAGTAGTTATTGGACTTTAACTTGTCTAGCAGCCTTATCCATAAGTACAGCCTGATGTGATTTCTGTTCGTCAGACCGGAGTTTTGCCTACACCTTCCTTCAGATTCCACCTCATGATGGACACCCTCGGTGTTCGGCTATGTCTTTCCCACTACTAGGGCAGACTAGGGACTTTCACCCATTAGATTGTGCCCATGCTGGGCACACAAGAAAAAGCCCCCTTGACTGCTAGCTCAATGGGGCTTTACGAGATACTCCAATTTAAATCATCTTAAAATGTTTTAAAGCCTCCTTAATTGCCTCTTCTTTTTCAGGTGGACAATTAGGTGCTATAGGATTTTCCTTCTTTGAAACATTATAATTTTTACCAACTTCAAGTCCACATTTCTTCTTTACTTGCGATATATAACGATTAGATACTTTCATGTCGTGTTTCTTCATAACATATTCTTTAATTTCTTCATAAGTAGCCTTACTTTCAGATGCTGTTACATCTAACTCGTCCATATCTAATTTCACTTTAATACATTGGTCGATATCTAGTTTGGACAATAACGCTACCGTCTCCCCCTATATACTAAGAGGAGAAAATAAACAACGAGCTATCAAAAATGGAAAACCCGTTGTTTATAATCGTTTAGCTTTAATGGCTGTTTCAGTGTTGGCTCTAAGCCATTGGAAATTGGATGTTACAGTGATAAATTACGTAGTTTAATTAATTTAAAACTAAAAATATATCTGAAACTGCTATAAAATTTAAATTATCAAGGAATACTGTTAGAAAATACATTAATTTTGATGTAAATAAAGATTAGATACTAGAAAAATGTTCAATAAATAACTTTAGTCCATAGTCACATTGTTCTATGGGCTAAAGTAGCTTTATTATAATCTTACAACATTTTCTTTAAAGTCTTTGATTATTTGATTTACTGCAAGAAAAAAAGAATACCCTTACGCAAGAGTATTCTTTAAATAAAGAGCAATTTTCTGACCTTTTACAATATAGGCAAAAATATGAGAATTATTATGGGAAAGAAGTTTAGATGTAACATCATCCTCCTTTATATTTATAAATTTTACCATTCAAATAACTTTTCTAATTCTTTATATTCATCTAAATATTTTTGCTTATCGATGATTCTTCTTAATTCTTCGTCATTAATACCTATGATTTCTTCTCTTTCATTTCTAGTAAATAGAAAACTATATTCTTCTAACAAAAATATTGCTATTGTTCTTGAAAACCCTAAATTTTGTATATCTATTATTTCTGGATCAGTAGTTCCATAATCAATATATTCTTCCCAATTACATTCAAACTCTACATTGTTGAATTGTAGTATTGATTGATAGTTACTTACATAAATTTTAATTTTATATTTTATATTATTTTCCAAATTATTAATTAAATTGTTTATAATAGTATTAATATGAAAGTCATTCTTTTTATCAAATTTTTCTGAATATTTTCTACCATTAGTACTTAAAATTATATTTTTACTGTCACCAGAATTATTATAATAACTTATAGTCTTTTGAATTAGATATTTTAAAGGTTTGGAATTAATCCAACCTTCCATGAGTGTTGCATAATAAGATAATTGTTCTTTGCTCCTTATCATAGGATTATTTCCCCTACTTTCTGTTCTTAACCATTCATATTCTTTACATAATATTTTTAACATCTTATAACATCCCTCATAAGAAGTGTCAGTAGGTAATTTCTCTTTAATACCTTCACAAACCTTATTTTGTATATCAAATTTTATATCTATACTTTCAGCTAAAATGTTACCGGGTACAAATTTTTCAGTTTGTATTTTTTTTAAAATACTTAATGATTCATCTTCTGAGTTTATATATCTATCTTTTAGAATAGAATCATTGTTTACTGAATCATGGTATAACAAAATATTCCCATACATCTCTATTATTTTTTTATCAACTTCGGACAACCTTTTATTAGTATATTCACTATTAGTATAGTAATTAGATATGTTTTTATATAAATTTTTGTTATTCTTTTTTAGTATAATTGGCTCTGCTTCGTCTATATTTTTTTCTCTAAGAATTTTCACTTTTCTTTCATCTTTCCAATAACCATCTTGATTATAAAGATTTACACAAAAAATATTGCCTGATAAATCCTTAGTTAATCTGCCTGCTCTTCCCGCTAAATTCCAAAAATCAATATCTGTCATCTTTAAATTGCCGATTTTCTCACTCAATATAAATATATTTTTAGCTGGTAAATTTACACCTTCTAAGAGAGTGGAAGTGCAAAATATATATTTTATTTTTCCTAATTTATATAATTCTTCTATTTTAAACTTTATTTCTTCTGGTATTCCCCCAAAATGATAGGCAATACCCTTTTTCAA
Source organism: Facklamia sp. P12932 (assembly GCF_050409545.1). NCBI lineage: Bacteria > Bacillati > Bacillota > Bacilli > Lactobacillales > Aerococcaceae > Facklamia > Facklamia sp. P12932. Next base: position 4,390 of record NZ_JBNUPG010000002.1, read on the forward strand.
ACAATATTTAAGATAGTATTTCTCATGTACTTTTTTATCAATAATGTCAATTAATTCATTAATATCTTCATCTACAATATCTTCTAAATATTCAGAATATTTAAAAGCTGTTGATATTGTCTTATATACAGTATTACAATAAATTAAACTCTGTCTGTTTTTTGAAAAAACATCTAATATAATTTTTAAATCTTTAATGAAATTTCCTGAAAAATTGAATTTAGGAAAAATAATATCATTACCAAAATCACTTATCATAAAGCTAGAATCTGTATAACAATTAATAAAAAATTTATTTTGAGATACTGAGTCAACTTTTACTGCATAGCTCTCATCTGGGGTATTATTTACCAATTTTAAAAATATAGATGGATTTGGTATATTTGGAGATGCAAAGTATATATTTATACTTTTTCTTTTCGCCATGTTCAATGCATGATACATCAACGGAGTTCTAGTATCTTTAGTGCTTAATAATTTATGTGCTTCATCTACAAATAAATAATCTATCTTAGGATTTGTAAAATCTAAGAAATAAGAAATCAATCTTTCAGGGGTGAATATAAAAATATATTTATTTTCTGTTTTTTTTAATACTTTAGGAATTTCAGGTGAATTTATAACTTTATATTTACTTGACCTTACTAAATGTCTAATTTTATTAGACACCTGATTTATTAGTGCTTTGGTCGGCACTATAAACGCTATATTATCAGACTGATTATGCTCTTCAATTAAATATTTTGTAAAGGATTCAAAAATAAATGATTTCCCAAAAGATGTACTGCCAGAAAAACTAAAGTGATTATTATTCCTTAATTTATTAAATACTTTAACTTGTTCATCTGTAAAAAGTTCTTCAGTTGGAGATGAATTATATATTCTTTTTATTATTAAATCTAAATCAATCTCATCTACTCCTGTATTTTCATTTTTGTTCCCAATTAGATTCATTGATGGAAAATTTCCTAATTTAGTTAAAGCGTTTATCATTATAAGTTTTATATAATCAATTTCCATAAGTTCATCAAATTCATAAATAAGGCTAACAATCTTTAATGCTAAATTTTTATGATCATTCGTCGACGATCTACATAATATATCTACAAATCTCATCAAATCATGCTGTTCTTTACTAGAGAAATTTATTTTATAATCTTGATCTAATAACTTCTTACAAAAAAAATTTTCCAGATTATATATTAAATTCATCAAATACTCATCTTTATAAGCTTTTGCTGAAAGATGGTCAATAAAATTATTCATGTTAAAATATCCTCTAAAATTTTATTTCTTGTATTATCTATATCAGTAAACGGAATAATATATACAAAAAAAGTATGACCTAATAAATTATTATCATTAATTTTTCTATATATCTTATTTTCATATTCATTTAAATCTGAAAGTATTTTTTTCTTAACTTCCTCAAAAAAATTATTGCTTGTACAGTTTTTCGTTTCTTCTGAAATGTCTATCTCATAACCAATGAAAATAGAAAAAGCATCATCTATTCGTAGATTTTTTTCATTTTTAGTAGGATATATTATTAATTCAAGTATATTCTTATCTTCATCACTTAGTTCGCAATTTTCTATATTTGATGATATTAAATCTTTTTCATAATTTATACCACTTTTATTTTTACCATTGGAATTAATTTCATTAATGAAACTGTTTATAGATTTAAAGGCGTCATTTAAAGCATCAGATAATTTTTTATATAACTTAGATTCACCAAATATAAGTTTGTATGTCCCATCATAATTATTTAAAAGATGAACACCGTCTGAGCCATTAACATACATACTGCTAGTTGTTTTCATTTCCATTTTTGTTAGAATTTTAGGGGCATTTAAATGGCCCTCTAAAAAACAATATAAAAGCAACTCACCTAATTCACCTTTATTTTTTAAATATTCTTTAAATTTGCTACGTGCAATTTGTGATAAGCGCCCAGGTTTATTTTGATATTTTGCTATATTTTTTTTAGATAAAGCATAATCAATTACAGAATCCACTAAAACTAAGGAAATTTGATTGTAGTCAAAGTTTCTAGCATTTATTGGGCACATAAATATATTCAATTTTCCGTCATCTGAATTTGAACTTATAGGTATATCCTTTATGTTATGAAATATTTTAATTACATCTTTTGAATTTTGACTTACTATCAAATTATCACCTCCAAAATTAACTAAATCCTATAATCGATACCATCTTCTGCTACCGTTTTAAAATCAACAAAATTTTCCAAATACTGTTGATTTCTATCTAACTTATTATCATTTATCAATTTATAATATTTGTTATTACTAACATTATCCATATAGTAATAATCTATCTTGTCAATAATAGTAGCAAAATCCAAATAGTCAATGGAACTAAACTCTTCTGTCTCAAGACCAGTATTTAATACAAATTTATAGTCTTCAAAGTCATAAAACTTATCCTCTTTTTCAGAGGTTAAATCTAGATATATTTTTGTTGATTTTGCAATAAGACATATATATTGGAAGTCTTTATCAACGTATTGAGTGTTATTATTAGGATGAGCCATTGAATAATGTTGGTTTGGTGTCAGCATTATTAAATTTTCAACATAATCAGCAATAGTCGGATAGTCTGATTGAGTAAATATGTGGTGTGCTTGAGTTGCATTTACCATCTCGGTTGATTGATATACTTCAGATTTTCCATTATAAATACTATCATTAAATTTACGCATTGCTTTTTTAGCCTTATTAATCGTATAACTAGCCATAGCTCTTGCTTGTAGCTGTGAAGCTGTTGGCTCATGTTCAGCTCTAGTAACCGACTTATCTTTACCACTTAATTCATCTCTCCAGTTTGCACGATTATATTGTAAATCACTCAATGTAATAATGTTTTTGGAAATTCTACCTCGCTCAGTACCATGTTTCTTTAATTTAAAAGCAAGAGGATTTATAACTTTTGTAAAAATCCTACCACATTCTGTCTCACCATTTATCTTTGTATAATTTATAGTGAATCTTATAAATGTATCTCTAACATCTTTGTAGGCTTCTTTAGTTTGTATTTCAAAAAACTGTTCAAATGAATTCCAAATCCCACTATCTTTTAAAACCTTAACTATATACTCATATAAAAAGTTCAAAGCATTAGTCGGCCTTAATGCAATTTTCTCTAATAACTCCCTATTGTTTATAGAGTAGTAGTACCTATTCTTCTCTTTTCTTACATTAAGAATCTTACTATAACCCAATAATTTAATAGGTTGTCCAAAATATTTGTCATATTCATTTCCAGCTTTCAATTCAGGATCAGGTTTTGAAAAAATAGAAATTACATTCTCTCTAGAATATTCACTATGCCATATATCAGAAACAGCAAATTCCTTTGCATCATTTTCATCCACATACTCTATTATGCAGTCAGCAATTATTGAAACTACATCATAGGTACACTTCTGATCAATCCACCTTGCATCACCAGTTTTTCTTACATCATAGTCATGTTTATTTAAAAAGTCTATATATATACTCATTCTTTTTCATCCATAATTATAAGTTAAATCCGTATTTAAATTGTTGTATCAATTCTTCTTTTTCTTTATCACTATAAAAATCTATATTTTTTAAAAATATATTTTTTATTTTCAGATAACTAGAAGGGGTAATATTACTTATATATTCTTCTGAATTTTCAACTTTGAACTTATACTCTTCTATTAAGTGATTAATATAAGGGTTACTATTTATTCTAAACTCTATATTCCTAACTCCTGCACTTTTTGCCCTGTTAAAAACTTCTAATTCTTCAGTAAAAATATCAATAGTTTTATAACCATGTATTCTGCATTCTTTAGCCCATGCTCCATCAGTATGATTACCTTCTATATGAATACTTATACTATTATCAAAATTTGTTTTATTCTCACCATAACCTTTATAATGTCGTATATTAGTTAAAAAACCTAATGTTTTTGAATACTCCATCACATCTTTAAAGAGAATACCTGATTTTCCCCATCGAGGGTTATCTGTAATAAAATTTAGTTTAAGCATCTAACACACTCCTTTTTTCTACTTTTCTCCCGAACCAAAATACGCTTGTTTTATCAATGTTTAATGAACGCGTTTGTTTATTTCTAGCAATTTTATAAAATTCCCTATACTCATCTGTTGAGAAATATCTCATTTGTTCATCATTAAGAATCTCATTATTCTTTGGTATTAATAATGCTATAGACCCATTTACAACATATCCTTTTTGTTTTTTCATTACTCTTGGTTTATATGTCATATTAGGTGTCATATATACATCATCTCTATCCATAAATTTTTTTACTGAAAGATTGTCTAACTCTTCTAAACTTATATAAGAATCGTAAGAGTTTATATTTAAAATTTCACATCCATCATCACTAATATTTCTTGATTTCAATACTCTTACATAGTTTTCAGAATCATTCATATTCTCCAATGTAGAATTTTTTGTTGTAATTTGTCTATCTCTAAATACATCAAATATATCAAATTTCATATTTTCATATACATTATCGAAAAACTCATTTCTGTAAATTACCCAGTAAGGAAGTTTTTCATCTGAAATATAAGATAGCTTTTGTTTAACAATAGAGCTATCTGTAATTGATTTTACAATTGTATTCTGTCTTTTTATTTTTGTATTTACCATCAAATTTATAGTTTCAACAAGAACCCCCTTAAACCCTAGTTCTCCAAAGTCATGTATATAGTCTATAGAGTTCTCTTTTAACAATTTCCTTGTTTCTATAAACTCAGGTGTGTTTAAAATATTTTTAGGTAATATTAAAGAAACATAATCAGAAATTCTTATTGCTTTTTCTAAAAATATTTCAGCCAAATTTTTAGTATCCTTATTATAATTGTTTTCTAAATATTTATTTAAAATTTCCCCACTAATTTTGGAAAATGGAGGATTGCCAATTACTAGATCTATATTTAATTCGTCAAAATCATAGTTCAAGAAATCATCACAAATATATCTAACATTAAAGTTATCTGGAACATGATTTAATGATTCTAATATTTTTAATATATCTTCATCTATGTCAATCAATATAAGATTTACTCGTTTTTTATCTTCATATTTCTTATAAAGAAGCTTTAGAAAGTTCCCAGCGCCTACGGATGGTTCTACTATAGTTATTTCATCTTTTTCAAACTCTGGCAAATCCTCAATTATATGCTCTACTATAAATCTATTTGTATAAAAAGCTGAATGTGTCTGTCTTTTCGTATTCGACATTTCTATTATTCTTAAAATTGTAGATTCTGTATATAGATTTATATTTTCTTTTAAAAAATTAGTTAAATCACTAATGTTTTCTAATCTTTTATTTTCTATTACACCTATAATCTCCTTATCCTTTAAACTTTTTCTTGAAGTATTTTCCTTTATTTTTTTAGCTATTTGCCTAAAAATACTTGTAGGAACAGCCTCTCCTATGCTTTGCCTAATATTCATTTCAATCTTCTTAGACATTTTTTTCTTGTCTTCAATACTAAGTGAATTTAATTCTTCTATAGATTCCTCTGTCCATTTAAACTCACTTGGTATGGTCATCATCTTCATAAGTTCTCTAATAGAGAATACTCTATCATCAATAGGGTGAACAGTATTTTGACTAGCCAATTGATCATTTCTTGTGTGTATGCATGGAGCTACTTTGTTAAATTCTTGTCTAGTGTATTTATCAGCATTTTTAGCTTTATTAAATAAAATTTCTCCATTTACTACTCTATGAGGGATTTTCTTAGGATCATCATTATCAAACGCTCCCTGGCCCGGTTTAAGATCTGATATCCATTTTCTCATTCTTTTTGGATATTCTCTAAAACTGTGAAAAAAGTCATTGTCATCATATTCTCCCCAATTTAAACTTTTCATATCACCTATAACATCAAACAAAGTTTTTTCTGTTCGATAATCTGGATATAATTCTATAGGTACTACAATATCTGATAAATCTTTTCGAACTCCAATAACTAATGTCCTGGTCCTTGAAGAGTTTGAACCATAGTTTTTAAAATTAATTACACGCTTAGAAATTAAATAATTATTTGAAAGTTTACTTTCAATCATTTCGCCTATTGATAGTATAGTTCCATCTTTTAGAGTGCAACCAGTTTTCCAAAATGCAGCAACATTTTCAAAGATAAAAAATCTCGGATTAATATCTTTAACAATCTCTACACTTTCAACTATTAAACTATTCCTTTGTAAATCACTATTGTTTTTCTTATGATTAGCTACGCTCATTCCTTGACAAGGAGGAGTTGCAATAATAACATCAATGCTATCATTACCGAGTTTTTCCCATTTTTTTATTTCATTTGAAATTTTGTCTTTAATTTCCTGCTCCTGAATATCTCCACTTATATATCCACTATCGAATTTACATTTTTTGTTTATTTTTTGAATTTCTAAACGTCTATCAATTATTTCATTCGTAGCTACACATTCAAATTCCTCTTGTTTGAACCCATAACATCCAACTCCTGCTGATGAAAATAATGATATGTAGGTAAGAATATTATTTATCATTTAACTTAACCTCATTCTTAAATTCAATAATATCTCCAATATCACATTTAAAATAATCACAAATCTTCCCTAATGTCACTAAACTTACATTTTCATCTCTTCCCATTTTTGCTATTGTTTTGGGAGTTGTTGCTATTGCACATTGTAAGTCTGTTTTTTTCATATTTTTATCTATTAATAACTTCCATAATTTATTATACGAAAATCCCATATTATTCTCCAATTCTATATTTTAACTTCCTAAATATATATATTAACTATTCTATTATAACATGAAGTGTCATTTGTTTTCAATTAAGTAAATTAATAAAAAGACGGTTGGAATACCGTCCTATAAAATATAAACCTTTTGTTTAAATAACTAAATCATCCTAAACCACTCTAAAGCCTCTATGATCGCTTTTTCTTTGTCCTCAGGACATATTGGTACTACTTGGTCTTCCTTCTTTGATTTATTATAGCTTTCTCTTTCTATTATGCCTAGTTTTCTCTTAACTTGAGCTATATAAAGATAGCTTACTTTAAAACCATGTTTTTTAAACACATATTCTTTTATATCTTCATAGGTTGCATCTTTTTTTAGCTTTATATCTTTTAAATCTTCTTCATTCACTTCTATATTAATATGTTCATCAGAATCAAGTTTGGACAATAACGCTACCGTCTCCACATGCGGGGTCTTTTGATTGGGGACATAATTTTTTGTCCTCGTCCTCGTTATGGGAACACAATTTATTAATATCTTTTTCTTTGGCATTCTTTCTTTTATCTTTAAAGTTATTAGAATCTTGACTATCTTGAACTCCTGTTTTGAAATAAAACGTTAAGTCATATGGATGGACTTTTCCTTCCTTGTCAATTCTACCCACCACAACTTTGTCAACTATACTTTCAAAAACTGTTCTGTTAAATTCTTCAATAATCTCTTTGTTCTCTAATACCTTTTTAAATCCATTTAATCTTTCTTTTATAGAATTTTCATCTTTAATTGTCAATTCTAGTATTTTCTTTTCATCTAGTATTTCTTCCTTTTGTTTTGATAGTTTTTTATACTTTTTTGTATAAACATCTTCATCTATACTTTCTTCTAAGTGAAGATCAACTAGCTTTCTTTCTTGATTAATGATTCTATTTAATTTATTTTCTATCTTTTTCAAATCTTTAATTAAACTATTATCATTTATTTCTTCTTCAACAATTTTTAAAAAGTCATCTATTACTGTTGAATCTGCATGACATAATTGTCTATAACTTTCAACAAAAGCTTTTTCTATGGCTGATTCTTGAACCCCTTTTGAGTGAGGACAATATTTTTTACCTTTTTTAGTCGACTTTACACACTGCCAGTTAATCTTTTTATATATTGAACTAGTGTGCCAAGTTCTTCTTGAAAGTATTTCACCACAAAATCCACATTCTAACATACTTGAAAAAGCATATTGTCTTGAAAGTTTTTCTCTCTTCCTTCCTTTATTAGCAATCGTATTTCTATTTTGTGCTCTTCTCAATCTGATTTCTTGTGCCTTTTCAAAATCTTCTCTTGATATAATTGGTTCGTGATGATTTTCAATATGGTATTTATCAGATTCTCCGAAATTTGCTAATCTTCTTTTTGTAATAGGGTCAACTGTGAAAGTCTTTCCCATTAATATATCTCCAATATACTTTTCATTCTTAATTATCCCTAACACTGTAGTATCGGACCATTTTGTTTTACCTCTTGGACTTAGATACCCTTGCTCTTCTAATTCTCTACCAATAACTGATCCACCACTTCCCTCTAAATATCTTTTAAATATATATCTAACAATTTTAGCTTCTTCTTCATTTATAGATATACTTTTTGTTGACGGGTCATAATCATATCCAAGGCAACCTTGAAAACCAATGAGCTCTCCTTTTTCCATTTTCATTTTCAGGCCTTTTTTCACATGGGCTGAGGTGTTTTCTACTTCTTGCTGAGCTACTGAACTTAATATAGTTAATAATAACTCTCCATCCATAGTTAACGTATCTATATTCTCTTCTTCAAATACTACACCAACATTATTTTCCTTTAAAAGTCTTACATACTTTAAAGTATCTAATGTATTTCTGGCAAATCTCGATATAGATTTTGTGATTATCATATCTATTTCTCCATTTTGACAATCACTAATTAATCTCATGAAGTCTACTCTTTTAGTTGCAGTTGTTCCTGTTGTTGCTTCATCTGCATATATGCCTGCTAAAGTCCATTCTTTATTATTATTGATTAAGTTTGTATAGTAATCGACTTGTGATTTATACGAATCAAGTTGGTCTTTGCTGTCCGTACTTACTCTACAATATGCTGCAACTCGCTTTAAATCTAAATGCAATGCATTTCTATTTCTTGCTCCTGTATTTGAAGCTTTAATTACTTTTACTTTAGTCTTCATTTTTACCTCCTTCCCATTTTGTATCTCTCTACAGTGTTATTATATCATAATATTAATTGCTTTCTATCTATTCTCTTGTAATCTTTTTCTAATCTGTTCTTTATTTTAGTGTATTCTTTATCATTTATTAAATTAAGTTCATAAAGTCTACAGAGCATAGCAACTTTCATACTATAATTTTTTATTGCTTTCATATTAACCTCCTATGTAAGTTTAAGTTTTTTGACATTTACGAGTGCAGTGGATCTGCTACATAGGAATCTCACCTCCGCCCCTGTTCTAGACGAGCCGGCCTCAACTTTAGAAGTATCATTAGCACCACTCAAATCATCGCTTAAGATTTCCAGGCCTTAATTAAAGACATATATTTTTCGCTCATTTTCTTCTATCCTTGCACTTGCAGTATTCATTTAAACCAACTCTAGGGTCAGCAGAAAGGTCTTAGCGTATAGGTCTTCTTGCTCCTTAAGTGGATAAAGTCTCGTAATGGTCTATGCAGTTTTCAAGGTTCAATTTGTAGGTTTTTCCTAATAAATTTAAGTTCTTTTAAATGCCCTACACCTTTAAAGTGAATATTTAGAACAAATGGAACGGGTGAAAAGAAAAAGGGAGCAAGTTTTAAACTTGCCCCTAGTTTTTATAGGTCTTCTAACAGTTTCTTTAATTTCTTAAAAATTGAATTTCTTTTTCTAATAACTGATGTGTGAGAAGTGTTTAATCTTCTTGCTAGTGAACGAATTGATTCTTCTTCGAAATATAGGCTTTCGATTAACTCTCTTTCTTCTGTATTCAACCCATCAAGTGCATCATGAACCCTGTCAATTAAGATTTTAGTTTCTACAATCTTTTCAACATCCACCTTGTCATCTCTTAGGTTGTCTACAAAGTTTCCATCCTTATCGTAGGAAGAAAAAAAGAGCAAGTGGTTTTTACGATCCACCTGCTCTAAATAGTTCTCACGATTTGTAATTTGCCAATATCCTTTATAAACTTCTTCACTTACATAAACTTTCTTTCCATCAATAAATATAAAATATTTTTTACTCATTTTCTCCTCCTTATTTGTTTTTTTCGTTCTTCTACTCAAAACAAATAGGAGGACTACGAATATTAACCATAACTCCTCCTGATTCTTGGCATAAAAAAAGACCCAATCGATTATTAATCGACTAGGTCGCTGCCTGACTTTTTTTAGTAGCTAGAGTTCAAACTCCTCCACTATACTAAATGTATCATGGTTAATATTCACTTGTCTTCCTAACTTTATCCGTGGTTTTCTCCGTACAAAAGTTCTTTATAAGTTCAAAAATAGTTGGTAATTTAAGTTCTAATTAATAGTGCTTAAAAATTTCATTTCAGCTTTTATTTCAGGTATTGCATAACCCCAAAGAGCTATCCCAACTAAATAGATTGCTTCTTTTTTTCGTTGATAATAAACTGTTTTTTCTAAAGATACAATCTGCATAACATCTATGTCTGGAATCTTCTTTTCATTTAAATATGCATTTTTAATAATTGTATAATAAATCTCTCCTTGATCAGGGTATTTTTTTAATTGAACGAGTGATTTATCAATTAAATCAATAAGCCACTTAGTTTCAAATAAATAATTCACTTGATCTTCAAAATCTTTCTTCTTTTCTATTGGTGCAAAATCATATAAATATTCTAACGCCTTATCTAATCTTCTCCCATAAGTTACAATATCTTCCATCACCATATCATCAACTCTTTGATGGATTGACCAAACAACTTTTCTATAAATGGTTAAAAGAGCTTTTGTCTTATGCCATACATTATCTTTATCTAACCCTAAGTTCCTACAAAGAGTTTCTATTTCTCTTATATTTCTTGAATATCCCATTTAAACCACCTTTCTTTACAAATGTATTAAGTTTTAATACAAATTTTTCTCTATTGCTTCTTACTTTTTTGATTATCAAATGTTTATCCGCTAATTCTTCATCATTTAACTAAATCTTCATTTGAATTTTTCTTCTATTATCAATAGTATCTTCCTAAAACATCTTAAATAAAGCTTTAATTAATACTTCCAACCAGATATATCATCTACTAAAACCCCTTGACATTTATTAGTACTTTGATTTATAATATTGGTAGTTCAATTACTATTTATGGGTATTATATATATTTAAAGTTCTAATGTCAATAGATAAAAGAAATGTTTTAGAACTTAAACTGCTAAATGACTAGGAGGTTGTAAAAATGAGTTTTGGTAAAAAACTTAAACAATTAAGAGAAGAAAAAGGCTTGACCCAGACAGAACTAGCTGAAGTTTTGGGAACAAGTTTAAAGACCATTAGTAACTATGAGGTCAAGGGAACAAGACCTAGAAGAATGGATATGTATGAAAAAATCGCTGACTATTTTCAAGTAGATATTAACTACTTACTGACAGAAGGATCTTCCTTTATCATCAGTGCAGGAAGTCAGTATGGCTACCAAGGAGCCAGGGATGCTGAAAAGCTTTTATCCTCTATGGCTGGTCTTTTTGCTGGAGGGGAACTTCCAGAAGAAGATAAGGACGCTCTTTTTGAAGCTATTCAAGAAGCCTACTGGGAGGCAAAACTTGAGAATAAGAAGTATGGCAAGAAAAAAGAGTAAGAAAAGGAGCAGGCTTTATGTCAAATAAATGGATATATGATAAGGTTCAGGCTCTGGTACAAAAGTATAAAACAAGAAACCCCGAAGAATTAGCAAGTGAATTAAATATAAAGATCAGATATTTCTCTGAAACCAAGTCCCTGCTAGGTATGTATAAGGTGGTGATGAGAAATCGCTTTATCTTTATTCCATCAAACCTGGGGCATTTAAAAAAGACCGTTCTAGCCCATGAACTAGGACATGACCAACTCCATAGGGACTATTGTAAGGACGGAGCAAGCTTTCATGAAAGTAGGATATTCAATCCCACCAACCAATATGAAATAGAAGCCAATATTTTTGCAGCCCACCTTCTCATACCAGATGACGAAGTCCTTCGTTTAATCAAATATGCTAATGATGATAGAGACCTGGCTAATCAATTGGAAGTAGATATTAATCTACTTAACTTAAAGATATCAGAAATGGCTAAACTTAAACTACTGGATCTAAATAATACCTATATAGAAAGACCAGATTCCCGGTTCTTAAAAGATTACAAGCCAGTAGATGAAAACTACTTTTAAACAGGAGGTAAGCTCATGGGATATATTGATTATACAAAAGAACCTAGATCTGACATAGCCTTTGTGGATATGAAAAGCTTTATATTAATAATATAGTATATTTTTGTTTCCATTTTAAGTGAGTGTAATTTAAATGAATTAAATATAGGATTTTTTAGGTAAAAAAACAAAAGACGATAGATTTTTAATCATCTATCGTCTAAGGGTTAGTTATTAAATTATATATAATGTAATTAACATATATAAGTTGTATAATTAGTTTTCGGATTTTTCAATTTTTCATTTCATCATCATATAAAAATTGGCATGAATAAAGTGTCTATAGTTTTAAATTTATAATCAAAATAGTTTTCCTTATACTATTACTATCCCAATTTAAATAAAAAAGAAATTACTAATGGCTGAATAGTAATCATAACTATAAAGCAAACCACCCAATAAAATAAGATCTCCAAATTTGTATTGACTTCTACAGAAAAAAATGATTTCTCATAATTATTCTTTGTTAATGAAATAACGACTTTGTATATAACATACCCTAGGCATGAGCCTAGTACATTTGCTATCAAATCATTTAAAGAAGTTATCCCCCTTCCGAACATCTGATATAATTCAATAGAAAGTGAAATAAAAAAAGCAGTTGAAGCAACTTTTTTAATATTACTAAAGTTTTTATATAAAATAGGCAAAAACAGTCCTAAAGGCATAAATAAAAAAACATTTAATATCTCTTCAAAAGAAATACTAGTTATGCCATTAAAGCGTATCCCCTCAAAGCGTGGAGAAAATCCTGAAATCTTTCCAATACCTGTCATTGTTAATATGCCAATTAAATAATAGCAAAAAATAAATGACAAAATTATATGTGCCTTAGTCTGTTTTTTATCCTTTTTTTTCAAGAATAAAAAATACAAAATTAATACAGGTATAACAAAAAAATAACCACTAACTGATCGCTGTATTATTTCTTTTACCAATTCAATATACATCTATATCCTCCTTACTGTAACTAGTCGTAAAAAACATTAAATCATTATTTATATTTATTTGTTTAAAAATTATATATTTCAGTACACTCTCCATCATTCTTAGTCAATTCTTGATGGTCCCTTCCTTCAACAACTTCCCTTTTTTATAAATTTTATTGAACCTATAATATGAACAAACCTTAATCTATAAGTAGTAAAAAGTATTGCTTTATATTTCAATTAAGTTCTTATTTTATTAAATAATTATCTATCTAATATTATATGTGTTATGTTCATTTTTATTGACTTTTAAATTAATGTTTTTCAAAGCATGGTTTTCTTTAAAACTTTTTTCTAACGATTCTATTTTTATCATTTCTTGCTCCAATTTTATATATTCTTTGACCGTAAAGAAATCTAGAAACTTTTTCAAAAAAATTATTAAAAAAAGAGGTGTTTCAAATCATTTTGTTTTTTTAATCAGCTTATTTTAATCTTATGAAATCTACTTCTTCTCCCATCCACTCTCTACTTCTATCAAGTTTAATATCTATGTTTCTTATTAACTTTAAATCTTTTTTGTCATATTCTCTTATAAAACCGACTTCCACCTTATCAAAGTCTTCTGATGTATAGAGAACGCTTAGAATATTTTCATTATCATTAATTTTTCTTAAGCCAAATTTATTATCTTCTATATCTTTTATTAAATCTGTATCTTTTATTTCTTTTTTATTAATGATTTCTAATTCACTGTTTAAGTCATATATATTTTTATTAGTAATAACTTTTAGATTGTCATTTACAAAAACATATAATATGTTTTCATTTTTTAATGTAATTTCCTTAGTTTCGTTAGTGTTTGAATCAATCAAATATAAGAGTGATGAACTTCCAATATGTCCATAATCAACCACAGATTCGTTAAACTGAATCATTTGTTTGCCTGGATCTGTATAAGGTTTTTCAAAATTTATTCTATTAGATGTCTTTTCTTCTTTATCAATTACAATTATGCTATATTTAGAGGTTTTTTCATTATACGCTTCTAGAAATATCTTTCCATTTACTTCAATTGCATCATCTAAATATTCCCATTTTAATAAAATCTCGTTCCTAACTTTATTATTACTATAAGCTAAGCTAGACAAATAATAATCTGTATCTATTAGGCCGACATTTATTCCTTCAATCAGGTCATCGTTACCCTTTTTGACAAACCATGTAGTTATATTAGGAGAATCAGCATATTCACTTTCTAAAGAAAACTTTTCAAAACCATTGTCATCATAAATAAAATGATCATTCGTTCTAGACGAGTGCATATAGATTTTATCGTCTATGTAATTTAAAGAATTAATACTAGCTCCCTTATATTTTAATTTCTCTTTTATTGTTCCATCATTAGATATAAATAACAAAGTTGATCTATTTTCTCTACTCCTTGACAAAGATAAAACATAATCTATGTCATTTTTATTCTTTGTCAGACTAAATTGATTTTTTTTGCAAGAAACCGCAAATATCATCAATAATACCAGAAACAAAATATATAGTAGATTTCTTCCCCTTTTAGTAATCATATATCCTCCCCCTTATTTAAACGTCACAGATTAATTTTGCTTCCAATGCTTTTATCTTAATTAAACAAAAATTCTCCAATTATAATAATAAAAATTATATTTGGTAAATATCTAATTTAATCTTAACTATCATTTCGTTTATATAAATCATCTTATTTATTTCATTATAACATAGTCATTTTCTCTTTATTGAAATTTCTCTTTTAAAGCTGACACATAGTAGAAAATATGATAAAATAAATACATAAATTATATATAGCTTAATGCCTGTTACTTGTTTTATTTTAAGTAGCAAGCACAGTAAGTGAGTACCCACTTACGAAAAATTGATGAAGCAGACCACTATGGACTGCTTCTTTTTTTATTCAATTTTAACTTGTTAGGGAGAACCCTAAGACCCCGAAATTCAAAAGAAAGGAAGATAATAATGGAAAATAGAAGAAGAAAAAATCAACTAAAGATTTGGCTAGATGATGAGGAATTAGCTCTTTTTAAGAAGAAAATGGACATGTCTAAATGTAATTCTATGGGACAATTTATTAGAAAAAGTATTTTAGAGAAAGAAATTTATGTCGTGGATTTAGAACCGATTGTTAGATTAGATTGGCTTCTTTCTAATGCAACAAATAATATCAATCAAATTGCAAAACACACCAATCAAACAGGTGTTATCTATCATGACGATATAAAATCGATTAGAAAAGATCTTGAACATTTTTCTAAAGAGTTGTGGCAAATCCATTTCCTACTTCTAGGCAGAACAAAGGAAAGGAGCGATTAATATGGCAATTACTAAAATCCATCCGATTAAAAAAACTCTATCTTATGCCATAGATTACATCACGGATGATAAAAAGACGGATAAGAAAATTCTTGTTTCATCTTTTAATTGTAATCCCATATCTGCTCATAAACAGTTTGAAGCTAGAAGAGAACAGTTCGATACAAAGGGAACAGTTTTAGCTAGACATTTAATTCAGTCCTTCCTCCCTGGAGAAACTGACGCTGAAACTGCCCACCGAATTGGTCAGGAACTTTGTGAAAATGTTTTAGGAAATGAATATGAATATGTACTAGCAACCCATGTAGATAAAGACCATATCCACAATCATATCATTTTTAATAATGTAAATTTTGTTACAGGCAAATGCTATCAATCAAATAAAAGAAGCTATCACCAAATCCGTTATCAAAGTGATGAGTTATGTAAGGAAAATAAACTTTCTGTCATTGATAAATACTATGAATCTTATAAGAGAAAATATAAAACTAGAGGTAAGTCCTGGTATGAAAATGAGATGGCTAATAAGGGGAAATCTTGGAAATCAAAGCTACAATTTGACATTGAACGTATGATAAAACAGTCGAAAGATTGGGAAGATTTTTTAAAGAAAATGACTAATCTTGGCTATGAAATTAAACATGGTAAACACATAGCTTTTAGGTATAAGGACAAGAAAAGATTTACTAGAGCTAAGACTATTGGTGAAAATTATGTAGAGGATCAATTAAAAGAAAGAATTAAAGAGAACAGAAAATTAAGTATCCATCCTGTTAAGAAGAGAGTCGGGAATATTGTAGACTTGAAAAATAATAAGAAGGTTCAAGCTAATAAGGGCTATGAGTACTGGGCTAGAAAACACAATCTTAAAACTATGGCAGATTCAATTATCGCTATCCGTGAACTTGGTATTAATTCAAAACAAGAATTAGAAAACTATATCCAAAAAAGTGCTGATGAAAGACAAAAGTCCCTAGACAAAATTCAAGAAATCGAATCTAAAATGGATAAACTTTCCGAAACAATGGAGCAAGTTGAAACCATTAGAAATCATCGAGAACATTACAAATATCATAAGGCACATCCTGATGATGAAAACTTTTTAAGAGAATATTCTGCCGAATTAAAGCTTTATACAGTAGCTTCAAAAGCAATCATGGAAACATATGATGCTGTACCTAAATCAAAAGATATTCTTTCCCAACTTGATGAGTTACAAGAAAAAAAGAATACTTTTATGCAAGAATATTCTAAGTCTAATGATTTATTTGCTGAGTTGATTCAGCACAAGAAAAACTATGAAAGTTATATGGATAAGGAGGTGGAGAGATAAGATATCTCCACTTCCTTATAGAATTAAGACCTTCTGTGAAAGTAATTTTCAGAATATTCTTCTGAAAAAGTTCCCATATTAAGTTTATGAATATTTAAATATTTTTGTAAAACTTCTGATGAAATTGTTTTTAAATCATATGGGCATAACTCGTTAATAAATCCCTTAAGATTGTCTTTAAGTTTCTTTAACCCGTTTCTTCTAATAATTTTAACATCATGGGTAAAATCTGCTTCATAAGCGAGGTTTTTTGTAGAGATAATCATAAAATGGGACACTTTTACATTTGTTCCATATTTTCTATCAAACCAACCACAATGATTGTTCATTTGTCCAGCTTCTTTTTTGGTGATTTCTGCTCTTCCCTCGCTTACTTCATTTTTACATTCAAATAAAAGATACTGATTATTCTCACCACACCATAAATTATCTGGGCCTTTTCTTATTTCTTGATCTGGTCTTTGACTAATAAATCCAAGAAACTCTCCAACTTCTTTTAAAGCCGCTTCAAATTTCTTAGAATCTATGCCAAAAGATAAATCATCTAGTAAACTAGTTAAATATAATTTAAATACTTCATAATCTTTAAATTTACCAATATAAGCTTTGATATTCTTAATTCTATTTTCATGAATAAAAGATACTTTTTGATACTCAACACCATCGATTGGTTTTAAAAGATTTTTATTGCATTTAAAAGCAGAAGACTGCAACCTTATCGATTGATCTTTAGAAAAAAGATATGTGTACCTTGCTTGTTTTTCTAAATACCACCCTTTTTCCAAATCATCTTCAATTTCATCATCTATAAATTTTTGCATTTTCTCAGCTGCTTTCCTGTATTCTCTATTACTAAAATATTGTTCAATTTCTGATTCTTTAAGAATTTTTTTATGCCTTGTATTACTATTATCATCAATTTTAAAATCATCCATTGATTCTTTGTAGTACTCTTTCCAGCCTTCATCTCTTTTAAGCAATTGGTTTATGAGTGATTTAACAGGAGTTAGTAGTGAGTCCTCTTCCCTTAATTCTTCCTTAGCCATTTCTGCTACTTCTAGCCCTATCTCAATTTGTCTTCTTGTTTGAGAAGAAAAATATTTATTAGTGTTTAAGCTCACTATAAATTTCACTAACTCAACACCTGTAACAATAATTGAGCAATAATCTTTCTCACCACGAACAGCTCTACCCAAGCCTTGTTCAATTTTTTGAGCCAATTTTTTATTTATTATTTCACTATTGGGGAAACATTGTTCTTCATATTTATCTGAAAAGCCATTCAAATATGGCATAGAATCTAAAATCAGTATTCTACAACTTTCATCAGGAAGATCTATACCATCATATCGATTATTTAATACAATGGTATCATTAAATTCGAACTTTTTTAAATCTTCTATAGTTGTTATTAATTTATTATTTTCCTCGGGATAATTAGCTCCGAGATTCTTATAGTAATTAGCTCGATTTGTATTTGGCACAATAACAACTATGCCAAATTTTTCAGGTTTTATTTTAGCAAATTTCGTACCTATCAAATCTCTATCAATATTGTCATTTATCATTGATGGGATAAGAATCATTTTTTCTCCAGACCATTTCATATCTGGATAAATTAAAGGCCGCTCCACAGATTCAGGTTTTAAGCCTAATCCTTTAACAAAAAATATATCATCTTGTGTTGTTGCAGACATTAAAATTTTTCTTTTTGATTTTGAAAAAGTTCCGAAATCATCTACCCTAATATTTGAAGGTGCTATTTCAATTTTTTGTCCAGAAATATAGCATTCACATTCAAATAAGTTGTCTTTGATTAACTCCCAAGCAAACTTTATCTCATCTTTATCTTTAAATATAGATAAAATCTTAAGCATTTCGCTTTGCTTATCAAACCAAGACCAATATGGAATTTTCATAAAAGCGCTATATTCGCCATTTTCAATATCAATGTAGCTCCCTTCCCCTTGTTCTAATAAGTCATCAGTAAATAAAGTTAGAATCTGTAGATAAGCATCTGATAATGTTGAACGATCAATCTTTATAGTGAAGGCATCTCTTATTACATCTATGCATGCATGTGAATCATCAAGTACTATAGCACCAGCTTTTTCAAAAGACATACCAGTTCCAAAAATTGATTTACCATTGAATAATTTATGAGCATGTATTATTAAGATTTTTTCCCCAGAATAGAAATTATTTGGTATTTGGTTATGTTCTTCTATTACACAAAATGGAATTCCAAATTTTTCCGCTTCTTGCGAAACTTGTTTTGCTAAGTATTTATTTGGGCAAACGTAAATACATGGTCCTTCGCCCATATTTATAATAGACTGAAGCATCAGCAAACCAATTAAAGTTTTCCCTTCGCCTGTATGCAATTTAACAATTAGATCTTTTTCATCTTTACGATTTTCATACCACTCATTCAAGATATACTTTTGTGATGCCCTTAGCGGCCCAGTTATACTTTTTCTGTCCAAGGTATCATAAATCTCAATTGGATTACTTATTTTATTTCCTCTACTTGCAGATACTTTTTTCCTAAAATCAATCATAAACTTTCCTCCTTTACTTTAATATTTTTAATATAGTTGAAATTAATGCCATACATCTTTTATAAAAATACTGGTAATGAATTTCTTCAGAAATATCTATTTTATTTATTTCATGATGACGTATTCTAAAATCATTTCCAATGTCGGTTAACTTCTTAAACTCATTATTAAACATCTTTTGAAAATCCTCATCTCCCTTTGCAACGTTCTCAACAATCTTTTCTGCTGATTGTTTTTTATTTAAAGATGGGGAGTAATATGTTTTAAGTCTCTCAAAAGCATCCCATAATTTTTCCACTGCATCAGAATAATTTCCTTTTTTATATTCTTCTTCAGAAATTATTAATAGTTCTTCTAAGCCAGGCTCTTTTATTGGTTGGGCAGGATTAAGTCGAAACAATTTATCACTCGCATTAATAATCTCTCCATTATTATTTAATGTTATTCCTAACTTGTGATAAGAAAATAAACTATTTACTTTATCCCTATAAAGGCTATTATCTTCTAATAAATAAGCAAAAGCCTCAATAACATCTAATACTGAAAATGGAGAAGTGTTGTCTATAAAAAACTCAAAATTTGTAGCTGGTACATACTCATTGTCTTTAAAATTTTTAGGAATATAGAATTTCTCTATTTCCTCCATAGCTATTTCACTAAGATGCTTCCAGTAATTATAATTTGTTTCATCTGTAATAGCTCTTTGTTCATCATACTCTTTGAATAACTGTAAAACTTGGTATCTGAAGACTTTAGATAACCTCAATTTAATATCTTTGTTTTTTATTTGCATTTTATGCCTCATTGAATAAGGAATGAAATATGAATTCTTTTCCAAATAATTTCTCCAAGTAAAAACCTCTCTACCAGAAATCTGCTTATATGGATATAGTTCATATGCATCATACATTAACAACCTATTTATTTCATCAAGAAAAAGTTTCCAATTTCTATGTTCATCTCTAACCTCTGGGTGGAATATTTCACAAATAAAATTTAAAAAAATTGCATCGTCGCCATTTAACAATTGAAATCTATCATCTTTAAAAACCCAATTAGCGGGATAGTCGTCATTATTAATAGTATGTTGCCAAATATCTCCTTTTGCATTAGGAAATCTTGAATCCATACTCTCCATATTTTCTAAATCATACAATCTTTCGAGAAACTCAATCTCCTCAAGTCGTCCATAATACGGATAAGTATAGGTTACGACATCAAAAAATTCATCCTGATTAATACCGTTGTCAAACAAATCAAAAATATCTCTTTTTGTAAGCTTTGATATTTTATTCATCATTACTCCTTAATCAAAAAAATTCCTTTAAACTCATCCAAGCAGAATCACTCATATCTTCGCTATATTCTGTATTATTAATATACAATCTATTGTTTCTATCTCTTACAAATCCCCAATGAATGCCTTCTTTTTCAGCATATGATTTAAATGCTATAAATTTGTTTTCTACTTGTTTATCAATATTTTTACTCTTGCCTTGGATTTCTCCACCCTTGGTTTCAATAATCCAAACCTCACCATTCTTTTTTCTAACGATATAGTCAGGATAGAAGAGATATTCTTTGTTGAATCCTGTCCTATAAACAATTGACAAATATTGTTTCCCCGTATCTCCATTTTTGAAGAACCAATCAATATCTTCTCTTTCTTCTAAATGATATTCAAATAATTGCTCGCTAGTAGACCTTAGCTCTGATGTTGTCATTGAAGTATCATATTCTTCATAAGCATTGTTTTCATAAATTTCTACATCATTTTCATAAGGTAGATATTTTTGAAAATCTTCCAAAGGTAACTTATATTCTTCTCTTTTATCTAGCAAAAGTTGAGTCTGATACTCATCAGGACGACTTGCCGCTTCAACAAAGTCCTCCCTTAACTGATAGGCATTATTTATCATGAATGCATACCATTCTCTATTAGACAAAGCTACTAGTTTCTTTTGCGACCTTATCATCTTATGGAATAAATGCTGTAAAACTGCCTTCATTTTATTTGATGGCAAGCCTACAACCTTTTTAATCATATCTACTGAATGTAAGGTATCAATCCCATGATCATGAGTACTCACTTCATAAGCTATCTCTCTGTGTTCACCTTTTCTATTATCTGCAATATCAGCTAATTTCTGGAATTTACCACTTCGATATTTACTAAAAACTTTCGTACCAAATATATATCCATAATTTTCTAGTATTTTCTTATTCTCAATCTTATCTTTTCCTAATTTGTATTTTTGAAGAAAATAGTTATACGCCTTATCTAAAACTTCTTTCTCATTTACATATTCAAAATCTAGATTTCGTACTTCTTTAATCATCTTAAAATCTTTAGCCTTATCTTTTAAGAAAATTCTACGAACTTCATAGGCGTTACCAGACTGAACAGCAGCCTCTTTATATTTCTCATCAAAAGTATATAGAAAACAAAAGTCCAGCCTATCATCTCCATAGTGCCTTGCCTTCGGCATTCTTCTTATACGACCCAAGGTTTGTATTTCAAAAGTTTCCGTCATATTTTCTCTTAACTTAACTAATATCTTAGCTCTTGGACAATCCCATCCCGTTGATACTGCTTGCTTCATAATTAGAAAATTGGAAGAATAATCATTTTCTGTTAAATGTTTAATATTTATCTTTTCATCACTTAACCACTTGCTAACAAGTTCATTTTTATAGGTATATCCCATTTCTTCCAGGTGTTCTTCCACATACTCAATCAATCTTTCGCTCATATCTGGGAATTGGATAATAACTAAAGGATTTACATTTTCTCCCTGCTCAATATAGGCTTCTTTTATTTCCTTTCTTTTTTCATCTGCTTTTTGAATTAAGAAAAGTGTTTCCGTTTCTATATCTTCTACTTCATCTATATCAACATCTTCATTGATATATAAGGCACGAGTAATTAACCCACTTCCAATCACTTCCTCTTCTGGAATTTCATAAAACTCAGCGGTTGGTAGTTTCTTAGTTGTAGCCGATACCCTAATTTCATACTTTGAAGAGAGGGCATTTAGCACATCATTCGCCTTAGCCGTATTGTTCAAATGCTCTTCATCAATAACAACTATAAAGTCATTTCCATTTCTGTGGGCAAAGGCTATTCTTTCAAAAAGATTTTTCTTTTCTGTATCCTTTAAGGCATTGTTTGTCTTATTGGTAATCATTTCCCAGTTAATGAAATAGGTTGTTCCACCAACAAATCCTTGAAGTAAAACATCACTAATGTCCCCCGTTTTAGCATTGGGAATAAGTTTCTCCATCTTTTCCTGAGATTGTTTTTCTAAATCGCCCTTACCCGGTGTAAGCCAGACAAAGATCATCTCCTTATCCACATTAGCAAGGTAATCCTCTATATAAGAAAGAAGCATAATCGTCTTTCCACTACCTGTAGGACTTTTTAAAATTATTTTATGTTTAGAATTACTGTCCGTTGTTTTGTCCAAAAGATAATTCTTAGCATCTGTTTGAAAATCAAATAGCTGAATCTCTCTAATCATAGTTCATTTACCTCTCTTAACTCGTCTAGGAAATAATAATCTGGTACATCTATAAACTCAATTCCTTTTTTCTCACTCTCAACTTCAATTTCTCTTGATAATAGAATGTAGGAAGGTAGGTATACTTTTGATTTTTCAGTTATCTCCCCATTAAACCATTCTTCAAGCTCTGCCTGACTCAAAATAAGGACCCTGTTTTTACCATCTATTTCACACATATTCTCTAGCTCAACCATTTCCTTTATGTGCGATAATAGTCGCTCTGATAAGATTTCTTCCTCATCACCAAATCTTTTAATAAAATCTGTTTTAAAGTATTTAAGATTGTGGGGTAGCTCTTCTTGTATGTTTTTAAGTCTTTTATAGGTTATTTCCTCTGCAATCTTATTTTCATTGTTTGTACAAAGAATATATTTTCTGTTCCCACCATCTTCTTTATTTAATTCCATAACTGCATGACCCGTTGTTCCAGAACCAGCAAAAAAATCAAGGACTCTTGAATCTTTGTTTTTATTTAATTTTATTACTCTTTTTATTAATTCTAATGGTTTTTTACCATTTTTGAAAGATACTCCTCCTTCCACTTCAAGACCTGTTGTACTAATATCAGTCCATAAATCTCCAATATATTCCTCTAGATAATCTTCTGCAAAAAGCATTTGAACTCGTGGGCTTTTTGATGTTTTTCGATAATCTGTTTTAGCTAAATATAATTTTTTATCTCTAGATGAAATTACTGAAAAAAACAAATTTTTATTGTTCTTTTTCTTTTCTTCTACTAATCTAAATACTGAGCTAGATGCAGCAGTTCTAAAAATTCTATAAGAGTTTTTATATTTCCATTTATTCAAATCTTTCTTATCTACACCTTCACTTTTTGATACCTTTGATACAGAATCAACCTTGCAATTAGATAATAGTTCATCAATTTTTATTATATGTTTCTCATAATCTTCTTGACTAAAATTATCGGAATTTTCAATAATATAATCTACATATTCTTTATCTTTTTTAGTAAAATTAATCAAAACTTTGTTATATTCATTGTCCCATTTTTGCTTTGGTATTTTTATAGGTTGTATTTCTAATAAACCATTTTTATACATTAAAATATTTTCTGTCATCTTAACTAGTCTCTTCGTTACATGAGCCATCTTTACCCCTGATACTTCAGATGTTTTCACAGCAATATTATTTACAAAATTCTCCTCCCCAAAAATCTCATCACATAAATTTTTTAATTGGAATAATTCATTATCATCTATACTCACAAATATTATCCCTTTTTCATTTAATAATTCTTTAGAAATAACTAATCTCTCATACATAAATGATAACCATTTTGAATGCCTATAACCATCTTCGTTATTAACAATTCTATCATTATACATAAATCCTTCATTTTTTGTATTATACGGAGGATCTATATAAATAACATCAATCTTACCCTTATGTGTTTTCTCTAATAAATTTAAGGAATGAAGATTATCTCCCTCAAGTAAAAAATTAACCCCCTCATTAGGCTTAAACTCAATTTTCCTGTCATCAACCTCAGTAAATACTGGTATGTTATGCTCTAACATTTCATCAACTTTTTCAGAATGTTCCTCCCAAACAAGACCGTACTTTTTTTCTGTCAATGCATTTTCTATATTGTTTAAAGCAATAATGCTTTCATCATCACTGTGTATCTCTTTGAGTTGATTAATATAATCAAGCATTTTTCGTCGTTTTTTCTGCGATAAATTACTCATTTTTCTTATAACCCTCCAAGTCCATAGATATCATATCACCAAAATCTGCTCCTAAAGCCTGTCCTATTCTATAAAGGACATCTAGTGAAACATAGTCTCCCTTGCTCATCTTGGCAATAGTTGAAGGTGATATCTTTGTAAGCTCTGCTAAATCTTTTTTGTTCATATTCTTATCTATTAATATTTTCCATAATCCATTGTATTTAATTTTCATGATTTCCAACTCTCCTTACGAGTTCTCAAAGTTCTTCTCTTTAATTATACCACATCCCTTTTTACTTTTATCATTTACCTCATAAATTTAAGCAACAAAAAAACGGTGCAGTCCGAAGACCACACCGCCGATATTATCTTTCTGTTTCTATTTTTTTATCTGACTTATCTGTCTGTTTAGCTTTATCCTCTACCTTGTACTTCTTTATTGCTCCAAGTATAGATTCTTTTTTAGGACTTTTATCCTGGTCTCTCTCTTTTGCTTTTAAAAGTTTTGATGACAGCACTCTTATATTTGTATATTCTTTTCCATCATCTCCAAGGCTTACCTTTGTTTGCCCAAATACTTTCATATAATCTCCCTGTTTAAGGTTTTCCATTCCTTTTGCTTTTTCTCCATAGGCTGAACAAGAGTGGTAATTCTTCCCTCCCTCCTTATCATTAGAAACCAAGGTAAAATTAGCCACCTTGAGTTTCTCTCCTTGATTATCCTTTATCTCTAATAGTTCTGGATCTTTGATAAGATTTCCTACTACATTGATTAGGTCATCTCTTTCTTCCTTTATGGTAGATTCTTCTTCTAGTAAGCCTTGTTCTTTAAGATTATCTATCGAGTAATCAAATTCTTCACTTAATAAACCTTGAGTATCATTGTCCATAAACTCCTCATATAAACTATCTAAAGCTTTTTCATCATTAATCCCTTTCTCATAGCTAATCAGGGCTTTTACGAAGTCCTGATAATTATTATCTGCCATTTCTTCAATGTTTTTTCTCATCTCTTTGTAAGTCATTTAATCATCCTCCTATAATTAATAAAAGGAGCTATCTCTAGCCCCTTATCTTTCCTGTGTATTTTCTTTTACTGCTTTATCTTTGTTTTCGTTGATGGTATTTTGATAAGCTCTAATTTGTCCTAAGATAGATGGCTTATCTTCTACTTGCTCTTTACTATCCACTCTACTATGAAAATTATCTTCTACATCATAAGTTGATTCAAAGTAATCACTATCCTTAAAATCGTGGTCATATCGATCAGGGATACCATCATTATCTAAATCTTTTTCTAATGGATCATAAAGGTTACCTTCATCATCTATGGCTAAGCCAGTTGCTTGAATAAGATCCTCTGAATCCATATAGACTAAATCATTAAATTCTGCTTGATGGATACTTCCTATCATTTCCTTAATGATTTCTTCTTCCGACATTCCCTCCTCTCCAAACTTTTCTGTTGATACTAAAATGTCCTCGTCTAAATATAAAGAACAGGACTTTTCTTCAAGGTTTAATTCATAAGATATAGAGTTTCTTCCATCAGGTGTTTCTGTATAGGCTATTCCAACATGGGCAAGGTCTGGATACAATTTATCAAAGTCTTCATAAGAATCATTGCCATCATATTCTTCATTACAAAATTCAACAATGGCTCTTTTTAAATCTTCCATAAGAGGGGTCTTATTTTCTAGTTCCTCCACTTCACCCATATCAAGTAGCTTATTTAGTTCAGCAAGTCTTAAAACTTTATCCTCTAATTCTTTTGCTTGCTCAAATGGATTTTTCAACTCCTCCCTTGCATTTACTAATTGTTCCTTGGTGGTTTCTAGCTTGTTTTCTAATCTTTCTAGTTTTTCATCTAGTTTACCAAGGACATTATCTAGCCTGGTAAGATTCCCATCAGCGCTCGTCCCAAGACTACCCTGATGTTTAGCTTTACCATTTAAGGAAAAGTTATATTCATTAAGAAATGAATTATAGGAAACCTCTAATTTGAAATTACGATATGACCCAATTTCTTTTTCTTCTCCCATCTTAACAGTCTTTATAGCTTCTAATAGTTTTTCTCCTGCCAGTTTTTTATCTAGGATTTTTTCTCCTGCTATTGTTATCCCATTAAAACTATCTTCTCCACTTAACTTAGGCTCTACTAGCTCTATATCTTTTTTAACCGCCTTTATTAGCTCTTCTGTAGCTTTTATCTCTCTAGGATAGGTCTTACTTACCTTATCCTCCAAACGATACTTATTGGACTTGTAATTGGCTTCTAGCATCTTTAATTTGGTTACTTGGTTGTCTAAATCCATCTTTTCCTTGATTAAAGGATTACCTGTTGCTAAAGCCTTAATCTCAGCATAATTAAGAGAACTTTCATCTACATCTTCCGCAGCTCTTACTGGTGTTTTAGAAGTCATAATTTGAGAGATAAACTTTTGCTTGTTTTCAATCGTCTGCCACAAATAGCTGTCAAAGGTATTCTCTGTAACATAACGATATATATTTACTTTCTCATTTTCATTTCCCTGTCTTACAATTCTACCTGCTCTTTGCTCTAAGTCAGCGGGTCTCCATGGCACATCAAGGTCATGTAAAGCGATCAGCTTGTTTTGAACATTCGTACCTGCTCCCATCTTTTGCGTTGAACCTAATAAAACTCTTACCTCACCCTTTCTTACCTTAGCAAAGAGTTCTTCTTTTTGCTTGTCTGAATTAGCTTCATGAATAAAAGCTACTTCTTTTTCTGGTACACCTAGTTCCACTAGCTTTTGTCTAATATCGTCATAAATATTAAATTCCCCATCTCCCTTGGGAGTGGACATATCAGAAAATATCAGTTGAGCCGACTTGTTTTCCTTGGTCTTATCCCAAATGGAAAAGACATTTTTCACACAGACATTAACCTTGCTATCAGGATGATCAGGTAACAAAGGATTAATAAGTCTTTGATCAAGAGCTAGTTTCTTCCCATCATTGGTTATTTTTAACATATTATCTTTTTCAGGTTCTACTTGATTGTTTCTTACCTTATCCGCTCTTTCTGCTAAAGAAGATAGGATTTCTTTTTGTTCCTCTGAAGGCTCTGTTTTTAAAACCTGAAATTCTGCTTCTGGTGTTGGAAGATTTAACATGTCCGCTGTTTGAATATCAGCCACTTCACGAAACATATTCATCAGTTCTGGTAGGTTATAAAACTTAGAAAATCTTGTTTTAATTCGATAACCTGTTCCTTCAGGGCTTAATTCCATAGCAGAGGTCGTTTCTCCAAAGGTGGAAGCCCATGCGTCAAAGTGTTCTAATCCATGCTTTTTCAAATCCTCATACTGTAAATATCTTTGCATGGTGTAAAGTTCCGTCATAGAGTTTGAGATAGGTGTTCCTGTAGCAAATATAACTCCTTTACCCCCTGTCATTTCATCCATGTAACGACATTTCATATACATATCTGATGACTTAAAGGCTTCCGATTGTCCAATACCAGCCACATTTCTCATCTTGGTATGAAGATATAAATTCTTGTAATTGTGAGCTTCGTCTATAAAAAGACGATCTACTCCCAACTCTTCAAAGGTAATTACATCATCTTTTTTAAAGTCATCATTTAGCTTTTCAAGCCTTGTTTCTAATTTCTTTTTGGTCTTTTCTAATTGTTTAACGGTAAAATTCTGATTTCTGTCATGCTTGTAATCACTAATAAAGTTGACAATATTTTCAATTTCATCTTGTATATGCTTTTCTTGATATTCCTTAGACATAGGAATCTTTTCAAATTGACTATGCCCAATAATTACTGCGTCATATTCCCCTGTTGCAATTTTTCCAATAAATCTCTTTCTATTTTTAGGTTGAAAGTCTTTTTTATCTGCCACCATTATATTGGCTGAAGGATAAAGTTGCATGAACTCTCGACCAAACTGTCCTGTAATATGATTAGGAACAACAAAAAGAGATTTTGAACACATGCCTAGTCTTTTTGATTCCATGCTAGATGCCACCATTTCAAAGGTCTTACCACTACCTACCACATGGGCAAGTAGGGTGTTTCCTCCGTAGAGACTTCTGGCTATAGCATTTTTTTGATGAGGGCGAAGGCTAATTTCTGTATTCATCCCATCAAAAGTTAAGTTAGAGCCATCATATTCCCTATTCCTAACCGAATTGAATTTTTCGTTATAGATTTTTTCCAGTCGATGTCTTCTATCTGGATCTTCAAAAATCCAGTCTTTAAACTTTTCTTTAATCAGTTCTTGCTTTTGGCTGGCAAGCATGGTTTCTTTTTTGTTTAATACAGAGCGAGTTTTCCCATCAATATCTGTCACTCGGTCAAATACCTTAGTGTCTTTTAAATTTAAAGAGTTTTCTATTAGCTTATAGGCATTGACTCTTGATGTCCCATAGGTCATGGTAGCCAGGTCATTGAAATTATCCTTACTCTTACCCTCGATATTCCATTCAGAAGTTTGAGGGGAAAATTTAACATTTATATCCCATCTAGCAAAGCTCGGTGTTTTTAAGGTTTCAAAGACAAAGTTTTCTACATCCTTAACGGGTATCCAAGTTGCCCCTAGCCTTACATTTATTTCACTGGCTGTTAATTCTTCTGGCATGACCTCCTCTAGCCTAGATTTTTGATAGTTTAAACGCTCTAATTCCTTTTCTAGAAGCTTTTTCTCATCTACGCTATAGATTCGATAGTCTGGACTAATAGCTACCCTGTTTCTCTCATCCTGGCTTAGTTCATACTGGATTTTTTCTATATGACTATCTAGTATGCCAATCTTTTCTCTTATATTTCCTGATAGATATTCATCTGCCGTTACATAGCGATAGCCATAATAGTTTTCTCCACTAGCACCAGCAAAGGGTAAATCTCCATCTTCAATATTTAAGGAAATGGACTTAGCTCCTGCTTCTTCATCCAGGTTTAAAAAGATTTCACCCTGAAGGTCATTGATTAATTCTTCTTTTGTCTGATTAGTCAAACTTTCCATATAAGAAAAATCAACATAGCCTTTTTGGGATACCGATAAGACTAAGGCTTCAAGTGGTGTGTCTACATGATCAACTACTTTTGCCTTCTTTATAGTTCTTTTTGTAAAAATATCACCTTTTGCCTTAAATTGTTCTTCATCATCTAAAACTTCTATGGATGAAACGAGAGGGAAATTACTATCTTCCTTTAAGGCTCTGGTGTTGGATAGATTATTAATAAAGCCATGTCTATTTGAAAACTCATCATAGACTTCATTTAGTTTAGCCTGAGCTTTTTTAATTTCTTCATCAGAAAAATCTTCCTTTTGCTTGTAAATGACATCTTTTAAGGCTTCATTGACTAGTAGATAGTCCTTAATCTTTTCCTTGTAATTGTCACTTACTTCTTTTTGAATGAGCAGGGAGTTTTCCCTGTAATAAACCTCTCCATCAATTAAGGTATAGGAAAAGTTTTTTACATCATCAGTAGCTGGCATTGAAATGAGTTCATCTTCTAATAGTTCAATTTCTTCATAAATATGTTCACTTGAAATCTTCTGACTGGCTATCTCTAGTAAATCTTTCAAGTTTTCTTCACTTGCTTTACAGGTCAGTTCCTTTCCAAATCGTCCACTAACTTCTACCATCTGACCTAAGACCATTTCAGGGTGGTCGACAAAATATTTGTTGTAGACAAGACCTTTTTCATCACTTGCTAAATGAATCCAGTCTTCATCTCTTTCAATGATGGAATCTCTTTTTTTAAGAAAAATAATATCCGAAGTTACTTCTGTTCCAGCTTCTCCCTTAAAAGTATTATTAGGAAGTCTGATTGCTCCCATAAATTCAGCTCGAGCTGCAAGGTATCGTCTAATACTTTCATCTTTTTTATCCATTGTTCCACTGGATGTAATAAAGGCTATGATTCCACCATTTCTAACCTTATCTAAGGATTTAGCAAAGAAGTAATCATGGATTAAAAAGTTGTTTTTATTGTATTCTCTATCATTAACCTTAAAATCACCAAAAGGCACATTGCCTATGGCTAAATCAAAGAAGTTGTTGGAAAAGTTTGTTTCTTCAAATCCCTTAATTTGAATATCAGCTTGTGGGTAAAGATATTTGGCGATTGTACCACTTAAAGAGTCCAACTCTACCCCATAGATTTTTGATTCACTCATTTTTTTAGGAAGTGAACCTATAAAATTCCCAACTCCAAGAGAAGGTTCTAGTATATTTCCTTTACGATATCCCATATCGGACAAGGTTTGATAGATAGAGCCCATGACTAAGCTTGGTGTGTAAAAGCTTGTTAGGGTAGATTCCTTTGCTCGTTCATATTCTTCTTCCGATAGATTATCCTTTAAAAAGTTTCTTGCTTCTTGCCACTGACCAGCTTTGTTTTCATCAAAAACATCTGCTAAACCGCCCCAGCCAAGGTAGTTAGATAAGATTTCTTTTTCTTCCTTACTTGCTGATCGATCTTCTTTTTCTATTTGCCTTAAAGTTTTTATGGCACTGATGTTTCTTTCTAATCTTTCAGATGGTGTGAGAGAAAGTAGTTCTTTCTTATCCTTTTCAATAAGGTCTTCTACTTCCTTCTCATCTGCTATTCTTGTAAATAAATCTTCAAGGATTTTCTCATCTCTAAAAGGAATTACATTAGACCCTCGAATCATACCACCTAGATATTCTGTGTGAGATCGAATGGTTACCGTCTTTAAATCTGAGCTAGTATCAAAGTTTGTAATAGTATAATCATCATCTTTATATTTAATCTGATCGCCTACTATAAAGTCTGGTCTTTCCAGGCTAATTTTTGATAGTAAATCTTCTTGATTTTTAAAGCTTATTACTGGTCGATAATGATTACCCTCTCGCAAGGCTTCAAGTTTAATTACCTGATCTTCTTCACTATCATCTATTTCTTTAATAAGATAGGCTTCATGGTCATAATAAATCCTTTGACCAAGTGATAGCTTGACTTCTTCTTTTAAGTGTTCATCTATCTTAAATACTGGATAATTTCCACTATCTAGTAAGTTATCAATTTTCTGACTTTCTTCAAAGCTACTTCCTCGATACATCTGATATTCTTTTCCATCAAGTACTACGATATTTCCTGTGTCTTCAATTTCTATGTCTTGAATGTTATTAGGCTCTACTAATGTAAATTCTGTTCCAACCTTTAGAGCGATTTGTTTTTCTTGTGATTTGTCCTCAATCTGGCTGTATAGATAGTCAAAAAGTTCTCTGTTAGCTTCCTTTCCATCTCCTATATCCACTCGTAAGTGTTCAGTTCTTTCCCCATTAACATAGTGGTCAAAATAAAACTTATGATAGCCCTCATAAGAATCAGTCATCTCTCCATATTCATCTAATCCATAAAGAGTATTGTGAGCTTTTACTTTTTCATCTAATTCAGAAATCTCATCTAATAGAGCGACTGAAAGTCTTTCCCCACCAAAATCCTTAGAAAAAGTTTGTGACCTTTCATTAAATTCAATTATCCAATAGTCTTCTTCTCTCTCATCTTTCTTTTCAAGGCTTAAGTTTTCAATCCCTTCTTCTTTTTCCTTTCTTTCTTTGTAGTTTTTTGCCTCATCAAGTATTTCTACAAATGACTTCATAGGAATTTGGTCAATATTAATTTCTTTTTCAATGGCTCTCGCCTGATCTGCTATAATCTCGCCCTTCCATAGATAATCTTTTAGGACAATAAACTTTGAGATTTCTTGTATCTCTATTTTTTTTAGATAATCTAATGCCTGACTTCTTAAATAAACATTGTCTATATTGGCATTTTGATTCATATCATCTACTAACC
Source organism: Facklamia sp. P12932 (assembly GCF_050409545.1). NCBI lineage: Bacteria > Bacillati > Bacillota > Bacilli > Lactobacillales > Aerococcaceae > Facklamia > Facklamia sp. P12932. Next base: position 36,861 of record NZ_JBNUPG010000002.1, read on the forward strand.
ATTTTAATTGTTCCATCTTCCAGGAAGGAAGACTAGGATCAAGAAGAACTTCTAAATCTACTTGACTAAACTTATAGTCTCTTATGGCACTTTCTAATTGTTCAATTTGGTCTTCAGTATAATCTAATAGATCTATATCTAAGATAGTTGGTTCTATTTTCTCTATAATTGGCTCTAAATCATTTTCTACATTAAAAAAAGAAGCCTGTTCAGCTCCTTTTCCTAATTCAGTATTTTCTTCTCCTAGCCTTCTACGATCTCCTTGATAATTATCTCCTTCAAGGCTGACATCATGTTCTTCTCTTGTTTCTGGTATTCTTCTGGACTCTTCTTCTTCATGGTCTCGGTTAAATTCCAAGCCCTCATCATTTTCTCTTTTTCCGTCCTCAATAGACTGATCGCTCTTTTTTGTGTTTTCATCAAGTGATTGACTAGTTGCTTGTCCTCGTAAAGTTCCATCAACATCTGAAACTTGCTGTCTTCCTCGCTGTCCACCAGATAGTCTAGTCTCATCACTGAATAAGTCGGATTGGGAAACTCCTTGATAAATTCCTTCTCCTTCTCCAACTGGTCTAGAGTCTTCTCCCTGATTGTCATGGCGATTTCTTCCATGGTTTCCATCTGCCCAAATTCTGTCTTTATTTCCTGAGTCCTTATCATCTCGTCGAATAACATCTTCTCTACCTCCCTTATTTTTATCCCTATCTTTATTATAATCTGCACCAGCTATTTCTGTCAGCCCCTGATTTAATTCAAAATTCCTGGTTCTTTCCATAGTATCTTCAATAATTTCTTCTACAAGGTCTGAAACTACATAGCCTAGACTCATTAGGGAAATCCTATCTAGGTGCAAATAATTTTCTTTTATTAAATTTTTATCCATTTCATAATCAATATTAAATCGTCCTGCTAGAGAATAGGAAATAGACTGATAGATAAAATCCATAAAGGAAGCTCTATCTCCATCAGATATTCTCATTTCATTGGCTAGACTATAGATTTTGTCCTCTCCATAGATTCTTGCCAGGCTATAAAGATTTTCTGATAGCTTGTCATCTCCTCCATAACCCTTATCTGCTAGGATCTCACTTAAAATCAAATCATGTCTTTCTGGATTAAACGACCACAATTTGACCTCATTGACTTCCTTATTTCTTGATACCGTCTGACTAATATCAAAGATATAGTCTATTTTTCTATATGAACCGTAATCTTCCATAATTGGAATACCTTTTTCACCTCGCATAACGGTTCGATTAAATCTTTTTCTCCAGAAATCAAACTTAGCACAAGCAATGGCATTGGGATTTTTGCTATAAATATTAAGTTGACTTAAGAAATCATATCGTTGATTATTTCCAATGACTTTTAAAAGCTTTAAATATTCGTCTTCATTACTTAAAATATCTTCTTTAATTAGCTCTGTAATCTTATAAAAATCATTAACTCTCATATTCTAACTCCTTTCGTTTTTTAGTAATAAAAAAGACGATATCTCTATCGTCTTAAATCTTATCTATTTTCTTAATTGGTCTTATTCATCTAATTCCCAATATCCATTATTACCACTTCCAATATATCTTAGGTTTTCTATTTCTTTAATTCGTCTTTCAATAGTTTTTTCACTTACACCAGCTTGTTCAGCTATTTCTTTTCTTGTTATCCTATCGTTAGCTCTTATCTTATCTATAATAAAGTCTATTAAATCTTCTTTGGACTGAACGACATCGTGAGCGACACCGTGAACGACATCGTGAGCGACACCGTGAACGACAGTCCCCCCACCCACTTTTTTCGTTGCAATTTCCTTAAGAGGAATGATGGTTTTGAAAATATCTCCTTCTTCAAAAACAGGTTCTGCTCCTGAATAAAGTTTAGCGTATTTATAGGTGTTTCTCATACCAGAACCTAGTTCATCAGCAATTCCAATTTCTCGAAAGACTTTTGATATAGGTGGGTTTTTGGGAAAGGGTTTAAATCTTTTTATATCCAAAATACCTAAACCATGGGCTAGATTACTATTTTCAACTAAGATTTTTTCATCATCTATAATCATCTTGGCTGGAAAGCCACTAGAATAATCCCTATGAGCTAGGGTGTTTGATATTATTTCCCTTAAAATCATATCTCTTGCATTAACATTTAAAGTCCCATCTAAAACAAATAAATCATTTAAATGTTTTTGCCCAAAGGCTAAAAGTCGATCATAGGAATCAATGAGGTTGGTTATAACTACATCTCGATCATCATAACGGTCTTTATTCTCAACTCGAAAGATTGCATCTGTCTTATGTTGAGGTAGAACTGACATAATAGTAGAGTCCTTACCAAATAAAAGGATTCCTGCCAAAGTAATCCCCTCTTGGTTACTTTCAGGGTCAAGCAAGATTAAATTGGTGCTTCTTAAGAGTTCTTCATTATTCATGGTATCCCATAGGTGGTTTTGATTACGACTTAGAGCTTTTGCCCTTGCCCTATTTATGACTTCTTCATCTAAATGCTCCAAACCTATCTTGGGGTAGACCTTATTTACAAAATAAGACCCTTGCTTTCTAGCATAGAGTTTATAAACCTGTTCTGACTGGTCTGTGATGTTGATATCCCCTTCATGTGACCTGTCCCAAATTCGCCCATTATGCCTACATACTTGCGAGCCTCTCGGTACTCTAATATAAATCAAGGTCTTACCATCTATTTCCATTGTTTTAGGAACTAAATATAAGGGTGGATTTATTTTTTGAGGATTATTGATGGCAGTCGTAAAATCCTTGATGATTTTATCAACTTTTTCTGGATTGACACCAATAATTTCTCGATTATCTTTTACCCCTAAGATGATGTAACCACCATCTCGGTTATTAAAGGCACAGACAGAGTTAAAGACATCCTTATTCAAGTCATTTCTAGCTTCCTTGAATTCAACATTTATGGTTTCTCCCTTATGAATTAGTTCTAGTATCTCATCAGGACTCATCTTCTCCCCCTCTGCTTTCTTCTTTTGTTATATTTTCTTCATAGGCTAACAAATAATCCTTAGAATTTATTATTTGAACCTTTCCTTGGTTGACAAGAAAGCTAACTCGATCACCAGGAGCAATTCCCATAAGATCCCTTACCGCCTTTGGAATCGTCACCTGCCCTTTAGACATTACCTTTGCATTTTCAATAAAATTATCCATTAGTTTCCTCCTACTTTTCCTACTTACTATTATACAAAAAACAAGAAAAAATAACAATGATTGCAGGTGGTATTGAATGCTTCCTCTTTATTTAATCGATTCTATTTTTGTATTTATCAATAGTATTTTTTATCTCATCTTCAATTTCTTTCAAAAACTCTTCTTTTAATAGATTCCCTTTAGCAATATCACTTAGTTTCATCTCCCAATTAGCTGTTGTTTCAGCTGATTTAAATTCTTCTCCTACAATGGCAACTAGGGATACCCCCTTATGGGTTGAAATTAGATTCTTCTTATCTCTTTCAATAAACCCTTTATAAATTAAATTCTCAATAATCCCTGCTCTTGTGGCTGGTGTTCCTATTCCTTTTCTTTCAACTTCCACTTCTTTATCAAGTGCCTTATTCCCAGCAATTTCCATTGCTTTTAATAGACTATCCTCTGTATAGGCTTTTGGTGGTTGGGTATATTTTTCATTGATTAATCTTTCATCTACCTCAAAAACATCGCCTTTTTTAATGACTGGCAAGGTTTTTTCGCTTTTTTTTTGCGATAAATCAAATTGCTTAAAACCTTCTTCAATAATTGTTTTTCCACTTGCTGTAAATTCCATACCATCATAGACATAAATAACCTTGGTCATACTTTCTACTAAAGACTTAGATGCTGCCATTACTAACTTAGTTTCAATTAATCGATAAACTTTATTTTCATCTTCAGAAAGCTTTTTAAAATCAAAGGTTAAGCTTGCTTCTGTAGGAATTATTGCATAGTGATCACTTACCTTTTTTGAGTCAAAGATCGATAAGAAGTTCTTTTCATCAATTTCTAAATCACTTTTTAGCATAAAGAGGTATTTATCAACTTTTTCCTTTATATCAAGGGTTAGGTATCTACTGTCTGTTCTTGGATAAGAGATTAATTTTCTCTCATAAAGTTTTTGGGCTAAATCTAATGTTTCTTTAGCAGAAAAGCCATAGATTTTATTAGCTTCTCTTTGAAGGGTGGTTAAGTCATATAATTTATCAGGCTTAGTTACTTTTTCCTTTTCAATGACATCGTCAATTTCTATCTGGTCATCAATTAAATTTCTTAACTGCTTGGCAATTTCTATATCATCAATTCTTTGGGTACTTAAGCTAAAATCTTTAAGCTTAATTTCTACTGTGTAGTATTTTTCATTTTTAAAGTGTTCAATCTCCTGATCCCTAGTAACAATCATATTGAGAGTCGGCGTTTGTACTCTTCCTACTGAATAGTTTTGCTTATATAAACAGGAGTAGAGCCTAGATAAATTCATCCCAACCAACCAATCTGCCATGGCACGAGCCTTGGCTGATTCATACAAGTTCTCATACTTTTCTCCATTTTCTAACTTGTAAAAGCCCTCTCTAATAGCCTTGTCTTCCATGGAAGATATCCATAATCTTTCAATTTTATTCTTACAATTTACATAGTCATAGACATATCTAAAAATTGCCTCTCCCTCTCGTCCTGCATCACAGGCATTGACAATAACTTCTACATCTTTTCTTGCCATTAGTTTTTTCAAAAGATTAAATTGTTTCTTTGTTCTAGGATTAATTTCATACATATACTCCTTGGGTAATATGGGCAAATCCTCTATCGTCCACTTAGCATATTTCTTATCATATTTATCAGGACTTGCTAGCCCTACTAAATGACCTACACACCAGGAAACATAAAAGCCATTACCTGAGTAATATCCATTGTTTCTTTTATTAGCTCCAATTACCTTGGCAATAGTCAAGGCGACAGTGGGTTTTTCTGCAATTACTAATCTCATTTTTTCCCTCCATAAATTAAAAAGAGCGAAGAATTTCTCCTTCGCTCAAGATTTCTCCCAAATCTTATATCATATTCGGGAGAGTTTTTTAGATTCTAGTATTTTAATTTTTCTTACAATAAATCTTCTGTATCAATCTCTTCTTCATCTTCTATTAATTCATCATCTTCATCTTCTTCATCATCTGCTTCGGCTTCATCAAAATAATCTTCTTCATAGTCTTCTTCAAAGCCTTCTAACTCACTGGCTTCTTTGCCCTTTATGACCTTAAAGTAATATCCTGCACCAATTACTCCACCAACTACTAGAAGAAGTAGGAAGTATGTTCCTGCTGAAGATTTCTTCTCTTCCTTAACAGGTTCTTCCTCTACTTTTTCAACAACTTCTTCCTTAACTGGAATGTCTTCTTTTTCTTCTTCTTTCTTGCTTTCTACCATATTTAAAAGATCATCTTTTGAAACCTCTGTAAGAAGCATAACATTTTCACTTTCTTCATCATGGTTGATAATTAGGTGGAAACTCTTTCCATTCTTCGTGGTAAAGGTCACAAATTGACGAGCGTCTGCTGAATAATCAAGTCCTTCAGAATCGCCACGATGAATTGGATATTCATTGTTAGCATTATCTACATTTTCCTCGACTGTTGCTCTTGCCTTAGACGGAGCACTTGCCACCCCTTTATTTGTATTTACAGCCTTACCATCTGATGTTTCTACTGGATTAACTGGAGCTTTTGCTGTTGACTTATTTGGATAGCGAACATCTTTTACTTCATTATTTTTAGACTCATTAGAACTATCATTTGTTCCACTAACTTCTGGTTTTTGATTAGAATCCTTTGAGCTGGTTGTATGTTCAGTGATTGGACTTGCCTTTACTTGAGAAGAAGCTTGTAAAGGAGATGAAGATAAACTAGCTTGATTATTAGAAGTGTTTTTTAACTCATTAATCTTTCCTTCCATCTCTTTAATTAGAGAAGTTAATTGACTGTTTTCTTTGTTTTTTAATTCTTCATTTGTCTTTAAATTTAACTTAGCTTTTAAGTCCTTAATCTCCTTGTCTAGATTACTGATGGTTTTGTTTTGTATCTGGTTGACTTCCTCCTTGCTTTTAAGTGACTTTTCTAACTCCTCTAATTTCTTTTCTAAATCCTTGGATTCTGATTTTAGTTTTTCATCTTCCTTATTTCCCAAATCTTCAAGTTTCTTATTTAAGTCTTCTAATCTATTATCTAAATCTTTTATCTTATTAACTAAGTCCTTATCTTTTTCCTTATCAAGCTGTTTATTTTTCTCATCAAGTTCTTTTTTAAGTTTGTCTAAATTATCTTTTAAGTCCTTAATTTCTTTTCCCTTTTCAAGGTCACTATCCTTAGTAGAAGCTAAATCCTTTTCTAGTCTTTCAATCTTTTTCTTGTACTCTTCACTAGTCTTTGTCATTTCTTCTAAGTCTTTCATTGTTAAATCCGTTTGACTTGAAGCATCTTTTTTATCTTCCTCGGTTTGAGTTTCTTGGTCTTTTTTAAGATAGGTAACTGTTCTTTCGATTAAATCTTTCCCATCGCCCTTTACCTCGTATAATAAAAAACCATCCATAAATTCCATATCATCTGAAATCATTGGTAGGTCTCCACCGTCTAAGATAGCTCCAATATCCGCTTGGATTACCTCTTCCTTATAGATACTTTTATCTTCAAATAGATATCTGATTTTTACATCTACTTTTGTTTGACTTGCCTGATCCTTACTTTCTTTTGGTTCTGTCTGAATTTCTTTGTCTTTTACATCAGGTTTTACCTGGATGCCTATCGGATATTTTTTAGGGTTTACAATGGTCATTTCTCCCTTGTAACTTGTCCCATCAAGATTAAATGCCATCTTAACCTCATCCACTTCATCGCCAATAAATGAGTATTCTCCATCTTTAAATCTTAATCCCTCAGCTAGTTTTTCAAAATTAATCTTTCCATTCAAGCCAAAGTGGTCTTGATAGAAAGGATTTTGCTTAGGCTTATATAAAGCATTTTGTTTACTAAATATACCCACCTTGCTCATCTCAGGATTTCCTAAGATTTTAATGGTATGAAGTCTGTTATTAACAAAGGCATATTGTTCAATTTCCCGAACGGATTTTGGAATAACAATTTCTGATAGTTTATTTCTTTCAAAGGCGTTATGCTCTATAACTTCCAACCCATCAGGTAGGATAACCTCTTTTAATTCATTCATAAAAAAAGATAGTCCGCCTATTACCTTAAGATTTTTTGATAAGACTACCTCATCTATCTTTCCTGTATAAAAAGTTGCATAACCTAATCTTTCCACACTATCTGGAATAATGACCTTGCTCCAATGTTTACCTCGACCAAACTCTCTTTCAAATCGCTTATTATCTGCTGAATTGGAAATCGAATAGTTTCCTCGAATAACTCTTGTTCCCTCTGGGAATTTTAATTCCTTGTTTTTCTTACTTTTTTCTATCCCCTTATCTGATAGAGCAATAATGGTGGTGTCATTACTATAAAGAAAGTCATCTTTATTCCATTCTTCTGTTTTTGCCCCAGCTACTATTGAACTTGCTATGGTAGTAAAGGCAATTACAAATGCTAATAAGCCGATTTTTAATTTTTTATTCATTGTTTTCATTATCTCTATTCTCCTTTTTTTCTTCTTTAATTTTTTTCATTAAATCTTCTAGTGTTATCTTGTTTTTTCTACAAATTGCAATAATTTCTTGATTCTCTAATTCCTCCTCTTCTAATAACAAAAGCCCTAACTCTTCTTGGAGTAGGGCTATCTTTTCGTTGGTTTTACTTATTTTATTTCTAACTGTTTTTAGTCTTCGACTCATAAATCTTCCTCCTATCTTGGTCGACCAAAAGCATAAAAGTGTTGTTTCCAGTAATTTGAATTAATACTTGTATATTGGATCGGATCTCCTGCGTGAATCATCATGCCATTTCCAGCATAAATTCCTACATGAGAAATCGGTGAGCCACTGTTATATGTCCCACTAAAGAAGATAATATCTCCAGGTTTAGCTTCTGATGGACTAATATGGGTACAATAATTGGAATAAATCATCTGGGCTGTTGTTCTAGGCATATTTTTAATCCCTGATTTTGTAAATGACCAACAGACAAAAGACGAACAGTCAAAGTTGTTCGGCCCATTTGCTCCAAAGACATATCTTTTTCCAATATGTTTTTCAGCCTCTGAGAATAACTGTCGAACACTTGCATCATCAAAGGCAAGTCCTGGATTGCCAAAGTTTGGATTGTTGATAATTTCAGACAAATCTCCTGAGCTTGAACCAAAAAAGTCTCCCATATTACCCCCACTAGCAAGTAGGGCTTCATAGTGAACAATATTATCTGGATAGTCTGCTAGTATTTCTCTTATTACGCTATCCATTGAACGAGTCTTTAGGTTTGCAATAAAAATTTTGTACTCATAAGGTTCTTGAACCCTTACTCGATACCTATTACCATTACTATCTATCCTCGTCTCATATTTTGTTCGATAGCGAATTTCTGTCTTTGTTTCATAGCTAAGGTCATACATCTTTTCAAACAATTCTTCTATGAGTCCCTTGACCTCATCTACTGACTCAAATCCACCATATCTAGAAGTAATGTAGGACAAGAGTTCATGGGTATTATGATAGATTTCTCCATCCTTATTAATGATGTATTCATCATAACCAGGGTGTGCTGATTCAATATTATCTAACTTATCCTGTAACTCTTGCTCCATAAAGGAAAAGTGTTGATTGACTTCTGTTAAAACATTAGGCTCTGAGAGATAAGAAGTAGCAAGGGTAGAACTTGCAGTGTTCATAAAGCCTGACATAGTTGAACCCCCAAAACTTATGATAAATGTTCCTAAGACAATAATCCCAACAAGACCTATTAAAATTGCCTTAGACTTTCTTACTACCATTTCTCTGGCATTTTTAAAAAGACCGAGCAAGTTTTCCTTTACTTGATCTCTGAATCTTGTTTTATGCTTTTTATTTATTTGTGCCTTCATCTGTCTTCTTTTTTGAAACTTCTTATAGGCACTTGCCTTTTTATACTTATCACTTTCTTTTGCCCTTTCAAGTTCTTCTCTAAAATCAAGCTTGGACTTTTTCTTTCTAATTTTCTTATCTTGACCTTTTAGGTTATAAGCCTTTTTTGCCTTTCTCTTATTGAGATATTTTTGCTGTTTATGAATAAGCTTTGAACTAGTATCCGCAAGCTTTTCACCACTTTCAACCCCAGCATTTTCTTCACTTCCACTTGATAGATAATCTCTTGCAACTTCCTGACTTTTAGCTACTCCTAGAAGTAAGGCACTATTGGTCTTTTCTTTTTTAAGCTTTTTATTAAAATCTTTAGCTTGTTTGTTTTTCTTTTTTCTATCCTCAACGACCTTCTTCCCCTTAGTTTGATCCTTCTTTGAATCTTTGCTTCTGGTATATTTTTCATCAGAATAGTTTTTTCTCTTATTATTTTTCTTTTGATAAAGCTTCTTTTTATGAGACTTATCTTTACCTAAGTCATCTAAGTCAAAGGTTGATTTAAGATAGTCGCTATCTCTAAAGTCATGGTCATATCGGTCGATAATTCCGTCATTATCAAGGTCTTTTCCTAATGGGTCATAGACATCATCTGTTGACTTCTTATAGCTTTCTTCTAGTTTTTTCTTAGAACTTTTTACTTCTTCCTTTCTTCTAAAATCCTGACCAATTTTTCTTTGTTTAGCTTTTTTGGTTTGTAAAACCTCTTGATGATTTTTTTCTTCTTCTTCCACATCATAGGTGGATTCAAAGTAATCACTATCCTTAAAGTTATTGTCATATCGATCAATTATCCCATCATTATCTGTATCTTTTTCTAGTGGATCATAGACTTCTTTTAACTCATTTAACTGAGATACTCTATATTTTTGCCCCTGTCTTCTAAAAGCCTTTTTCTTATCCTTTTTATTAGAAAAAGGCTCTCTATCATTTGAACTTAAGCCTTTTCTAACTTCTTTTATTTCTTCTTGTCTTATTTGTTTATCGGACTTTGTTTTCTTATTATCAAAACTTTTATTTTTTCCTAATTCTTGTTTAGAAAAAGAGCCTTCATTTTTATAATCGGATAGAGATCTCTTCTCCTCCCTAATTTGTTCAAGCTCCGAATGCTCTCGATGTCTTCTTTCCTTTTTATTTTCAACGACATCTGAAGTAACTTGTCTTTTACTTGTTCTAATTTTTCTTTTATCTTGAAACCTCTCATTATCCTTAATAATTTTCCCCAGATAATCATCTCCATGTTTAAGCTTTGATTCCTCATTTAGATTCTTTCCTTGTTCCCTACTTAATCTTAATTTTTCATCAAAACTCTTTTTCCTTTTCTTTTTCATCTACTTCACCTCTTCAGGCTTAGTGGTCATCTTTTCATAAAGAATCGTATCTTTAGGAAACTTATCAATAAAGGGAACAATGGTATTGCCAAAAAAGACTAGACCTTCTCCCGCATTAGAGTTGGTTACATATCTTAGTTGGGGAGAAGATATTTTAAGCTTAGAGGCTAGTATATCTCGATCCCCTGGTGCTTGATTAAGCATGAGAACAAAGTCTGTATTATCAAAAATATTTTCTATTTCCTTACTTCCCAATAAATCTTTAATGTTCTGAGTAATTCCTGTGGGTATCCCTCCCCATTTTCTAAATCGCTTCCAGATTTCAACAGAATACTGGGCTGTTTGTTCATCTTTTAAAAGCAAATGAAATTCATCAATGTAGTATCTAGTCGACTTACTTCCCCTATTTTGCGACACCTTATTCCAAACCTGGTCTTGTATAACAAGCATTCCTATTTTCTTTAATTGCGTTCCAAGTTCCTTAATATCGAAACAAAGTAACTGCTTATTTAAATCCACATTAGAGTGATTGTTAAAGACATTAAGTGAACCTGTCACATAGATTTCCATTTCTGTGGCAAGTTTTCTTCCAACCGTTTCTTCCTGGGTGCGAAGCATATCGTACAAGTCTTCTAAGATAGGCATATTTTCAGGCTTAGGATCTTCAAAATACTTCTCATAAATTTTAGGTAAACATCTATCTATTACCGATTTTTCAGCAGCCGTTAATCCAGATCCTCCAACAACAAGTTCTAACATGGACATAATAAAGTTTGCCTTATCCTTTAAGGGAGCATCTCCATCCCCATAGTTCATATTGATATCTAGAGGATTTAAATAGTCCTTAGACTTAGAACTGATTTTAATTACTTCTCCATTAAACTGTTTAACAAGACTTCCATATTCTCCCTCTGGATCACAGATAATGACATCATCATCTGTAACTAATATGGCATTTGCCATTTCACGCTTGGCTGAAAAAGACTTACCAGAACCAGGTGTTCCTAGTATCAAGCCATTTGGGTTTTTAAGAAGCTTTCTATCGGCCATTATCAAGTTATGACTTAGGGCATTTAAGCCGTAATAAAGGCTATTTGATGAATCAATAAATAACTCTTCGGTTGTAAAGGGCATAAAGACAGCCGTTGATGAACTGGTTAGTCCTCTATTAATTTCAATTTGATTGACTCCTATTGGCAGGATAGAAACTAAACCTTGTTCCTGTTGATGATCTAAGCTTTTTACCTTACAGTTGTGTCTGTTGGCAATAGAAGAAATTTGTGCCAAAGTGTTTTCTAACTTTTGAATAGTTCGAGCAAAGTTCATAAAGATAATGCTTACTATAAACATACGCTCATCACGACTTTGTAGGTCTTTTAGTAGGACTTTGACATCTTCTCCATAGGTGTTAATATCTGATGGAATGATATCCATGTCATAACCTGCACGAACTGCCTTTTTCTGTTCTTCAATTTTCATCTTATCAATATCGGTGTTTTTTCTCTTAACCATCTTAATGGCTTCTGATTGTTCAATGGAGCGAATGTGAAAGGAAATATTAATATTATCGTCAATATCTAAAAATTCTGCCAGCATTCGGTCGGATAATTCACTGGCAAGTATTTGAAAATGACTGGTTGCTCCAATGTATTTGCCAAACTTAAAGTATTTACTTGGTACAAAGTTAAATTCATCGGGAACAATAAAGGACTTACTGGTCTTTTTCTTAGTAATATCCTTATAGGAGAAATCAAATGACTTATCAGGATTTAAAATGTCATGGATAACCTTTAGTCTTTCTTTTCCATTTAGACTTTCTGCCCTTACTCCCATACTTTTTAGGTTGGATAAGATATCAATTTCTATCCTTTCAAGCATGGCAACTGCTTGTTCCAGCTTATCAGCTTCAACGGTAAAGGTAATATACTTGGATTTTTTAAGTCCATTATTTCCCTTAGCTAGTTGATTTTTAAGCATTTGTCTAAATTCTTTTCTTACTTCGTCATAATCATCTCCCTTGTCAGGAATTTTTATGGCATCTTCCATTTCTTCATTTCGGCCTAACTGGTTAATATATGAAAACTCAATCCCAATACTTGGGTCAAAGGAATTTAGGAAGTTAGCAAACTGATTAAAGATTAAATCTCGATCTTCTTCTAAAGCCAGTTGATAGTTAATGTCTTCAAAAGAAATGGTTTTATTAAAATGTGTTTCATCTATCTGACAAACCCCATTTTTTAACATTCTTAGATAAGGTATGGTATCTTCTACGGTGTATCTTTTCTTCTCTTTTCTAAATAAAAAGTCCAATACCCCTGTCTTACTTGGCATTGGACTTTGCTTTTGATTTTTTCTCTGACTTTTCAAATCCCTTTTTTGTTCTCTTAGGGCTTGTTTGTTTCTTTTTAGTGTTTTTTCTTGCAGTTTTATTTTTCTGTTCATTTCTTAGAACCTCCTTTCTGACTCTTTTACCAGGCTGATAAAACTTGTGAAGGTAGATATATTTAAAATACTGTTCAAACCTTAAACCATCTTTTTCAAAAATAGTCACAAAAAAGATAGGTAGAGTTGCAAGTATCATAGTGATTACTGCTATATCATTTGGTACAAATTTTCTAATGGATAAATAAACTGGAAAGCCTACAAGCCCAGCCAAGGTAAAGCCAATTAATTGTCTTTTGGTTAAGTTAAAAGCAACTTTTGTTTTAACCTTATTTAAGTCTTTAGGTATTGGTACATAAGCCATAATCTATCCCCCATCTTATTTAATCTCCGCTAGTTCTTCCATGTGAGTATAGACACTAGCAAATTCATCCACTAATTCATCTAAACGCTCTTCCATCTTTTTATTCTTCTCATGCTGATAAACCATCAGTGCTTCATTAGAAAATTTTTGCTCTCTTATTTCATCTTCCAGTTTTTCTATCTTATTTTTCTTTTTGATTTCATTCACTAGCCATCCAAGACCAGCTACTGTTGCAGTTACTAATAAAATTATTTTTTTCTTTTTATTCATATATTTTTCCTCCTAATGTGAATTCATAACACTTTTAGCAAGTGTTCCACTCTTTAACATCATCAAACCAAGTAATAGGGAGTAACCTAGTACCATAAAAATACTTTGATGAATATCTGTTATTTCTATTGTTTTAATTAATACGGCATAAATACCGAGGCATACCATTAAAAACAAACCTTGAAGTCCAATAGCAAACAAACCCTTTATATAGTTTGTCCCTATTTGTCCCCACTCTTTATTGCCCATAGTGGCAAAAGGTATAGCTGAAACCGATGAGTAAACATAGATCTCAAACATACGACCATAAACGACAAGCATGATGACGAGAGAAACAATCTGAATGGCTATTTTAACCAACGAAGTTTCTACAAGAATCATTAGTAGCTCTCCTACTTCCTTTTCATTTAACTGCTCAACCATTGCAACTATTTCATCTGGAGAAACAGTAGCAGAAGTATTAATTACTCCTGCTGCCTGACTCACTAGATGTTGGGCGACATCAAAGACTGCCATTGAAAATTGAAAGGCATGAGATACAAGCCACACAGCTATCCACATTTTTATAATGTATTTAAAGAACTCAAAAGTATCTGTGTCATGCATATTGTTCTTTTGCATCACCAGATTAATAAGTTCTATACATAAAACAGCTGTAATGATTAAACCCGCAATGGGAATGATAACCGAATCATTTATGCTTTTTATAAATGAAAACACCTCGCCGTTCCATCCCATTGGGGTCTGACCAATATCTGTAGCTATTTCTCCCACTCTTGAATTGATGTCGATAAACATATCTTCAAGGTTTGTTTGGATACCTCCGATTAAAAGTTCTTTAAAAAACTCTGTGATCTTATCGAAAATTCCAAACATATATCATTCTCCTTACTTCAATACATTTGCCAGTAACGGAATTAGCTTCAATCCGATTAAGACAATCCCTCCTCCTGCCATCAATTGCTTGATTCCTTGTGATTTTGCACCAGGGTTGTCATTCCCGTATCCTTCCATTAGGTTAATAACGCCCCAGGCTCCAAGTCCTGCTCCTACTGCCATAACTAATACCTTTAATACATCTACTGCTTGTGTAAAAAATTCCATTGATTATTCCTCCTCTTTTTTATCTTTCTTTTCTATTTTGTTATGTGCTTTCACGACAAAATTCTTATAGGTCTTTCCTTGATGTTCTCGTGTCTTAAAGTAGCCAAAGACACGAATCAAATCCCCTTTTTTAAAGATCTTTGCTGTTTTAACCTTTTCTCCATAGGCAGAACAGTTAATATATTCCTTGTCCTTTCCATATTTTTTAACTAGGCTAAAATTTGCGACCTCTACTTCTTCTCCTTCTCTTTCAAAGCTTGTAAACTCAGGTTCTTTCACAAGATTTGCGTTAATATTTATCATTTCTCTTTCCATAGTTCTTCTCCTTTTCTTGAAATAAAAAAAGCGACTGGATTTATTCTTTTCCAATCGCTTTATGTGATCTATTAATTTTTTACCTTGCCTATCTAGTAGGGCTTCTTATCCTATTCATCCTTACCTCCTGATTTTAGGAACAAAAAAAGACGATAGAATTTTATTTCTATCGTCATATTCGTGTGTGTATTAAATTATCTTTTTATAAACTGGGATTTAACTATTTATGGTACTCCTCTATTTTGTTTCTATACTTATTTAGAAGTTCCCTAGAATAGATTTTTTCATTCTTCGAATCTCTGACTTCTTTCCAAAGGATAGCTGCCACTTTTAACTTATCGAAATAATTTTCGCTAAATTTATCCAAGAAAAAGTCTTTTAGAAACTGATTCCATTGACAAACTGAATTATCGTACTTAGCATAGTCTGATTCCCCATAATATACTTTCAGCATATCTCCAATTGTAAAATTTAAATCATTTTCTGCTTTTACTTTTCTCCATGCCGTCGCCATATCGGCATTGAACTTAAATGGACTAACACCCGTTACAGCTGAAAAATAGTCTCTAAATTTTTGATTAAAGGTAAAGGCACATTCAAGTAATGGTGTACATAAAGTTACAACTTCTGTTTGACTTTTTTTCCCATTTCTCTGAGACTTCTCTATTCTATTTCCCATAAAATATTGTTCTATGATATGATTCAGTTCTTGCTTTGTACTTCTATATTCTAATCCAAGTGACTTGCAAATTTTTGAAAGCTCCTCTCGGTACCAATAATATCTAGTAAATTCTTCAAATGACTTTATATCTTTGAAATCAGGTCTACGCTCTTTCACATACTCCCCCCTGCAAATTCCAATTTATATTAATTATATAATTTAATTCTTTATTTTTAAACTAGATTCTAACCACTCTAGTATTTGCTTTCAGTTTAGGCTTATCCTTCCTACTCATGTAACTTTCAACATCAAAGGCATTTCTCTTATCATAATCTTCCAGGAGCTTATAATTCTTGTGCTTTGTAATGTCATACTTGTCAGATAGAAACGGTCTGACTCCTCTAAGTTGTAGTATACACTTGCTTCCATCCATTACCGTTATCTCATCTTGGCTCATTAAGTCTTTGCCTGTCTTTTGGTAATTGAGTCCAAAACTTTTTTGTGTTGACCGATTCTCTGAAGTGTTATAAAGGTCAATAGTTTCTTTACCTAAGCTCTCTGATAGTTCTTTAAGAGTTGTTTTTTCTTTACCACCTAAGAAAATCATCGAATCGCAGTTGCCAATAATGGTATCGGCGTGATCCTTATAAATTGCTTTTAGTTGAGATTGAGCTTGTAGGATAATACTTGCTGAAATCTCCCTTGAACGAATGGTGTCAATCAGCTTTTCAAATTTTGGAATCAAACCGATATTGGCAAACTCGTCTAATAAGAATCTGACATGAATAGGTAGTCGTCCGCCATAAACATCATCAGCCTTATCACATAGTAGGTTAAATAGCTGAGAATACATAATGGAAACGACAAAGTTAAAGGTATCATCTGTATCAGAAATTATTACAAAAAGTGCTGTCTTCTTATCTCCTATGGTGTCTAGGGCTAGATCATCTTCTTTCATCAATTCTCTTAATTCCTTAATATCAAAAGGAGCTAGTCTTGCTCCACATGAAATTAGAATGGACTTAGCTGTCTTTCCAGCTGCTAACTTATACTTTCTGTATTGTTTCACTGCAAAATGTGTAGGGTCTTTTCTTTCTAATGCTTCAAATAAGTGATCAATTGGATTTTTAAAGCTTTCATCATCTTCTCGAACTTCTGAAGCGTCAATCATATCTAGTAGGGTGGCAAAGTTCTTTTCTTCTCTTGGTGCTTCATAAAATATATACCCAATCAGGGCTGTGTAATAAAGCTTTTCCGCTTTGACCCAAAAATCTTCTCCTGCTTTTTCTCCTTCTCCCTTAGTATTTGCAATGATTGTTTGAACAAGTTTTAATATATCTTTTTCACTTCTTAAATAAGCAAAGGGATTATATTTCATAGACTTTTTAAAGTTTATCGTATTTAGTACTTTAATATCATAACCATTTTTTTCTAACATCTTGCCACACTCTATTACAATCGTCCCTTTGGGATCCGTTACAACATAGGAAGAGTGCATTTGCATAAGGTTAGGTTTTACATAAAATCTTGTCTTACCTGAACCTGAACCCCCTACAACCAGTACATTTTTGTTTCTAGCATATTTGGGATTCTTAGGTCTGGAGTTCATTGTTAGGCTTTCTGTTTGAGTAAGAATCACATTGTTTTCAAACTTAGGGTCAATGTATGGCTGAATATCTTTTTTATCTCCCCATCTGGCTGAACCATATTCTCTTCCCTCTCTAAACTTCTTAGCATTTTTACCTTTTGAATAGACAATAAATTTAATCAGCCCACCAAATGCGATACCTATGATTAAATCTTTCGGATGAAGACTTGGGAGATAGTTCATTTTTCCTATTTCAATGATTGCTTGAAAGATTCGATCAATCACATCTCCTCCTATATATCCTCTTACATGGTGGGAGAATATATTTCCTAAATAGAAAAACCCTAGATAAGGAAGTAAATGAATTACAAACTTTTTAGGGTCATCTATTTTTATTAAATTTTTTATATCTTCTAAAATCGCCTTAATCACAAGTTAAACCACCTCCTAATAGAATTAAAAAGTATTTCCTACCTTTGGGTGTTATCATAGTCTGTATGCCTAAGAGTGAATTATCCTCTCTGTACCATTCTTTAATTTCAAAATAGCCCTTGTTTCTATGAGCATAAGGTAAAAGTCTTCCTTTTTTATCTCGATAGATATATTTTTCTTTAATTAGAAAGTCAATGAATACCTTTTGAGGGAGGTGGAGTTCTTTGGCTGTATTTCTAAAGTTAGTTAAAAGATTTTTATCTACTAACTTATCATAATAATTGGCTTTTGGCTCAAGTTCCTTAATTCTTTGAGTCTTTTCTATAATCACATTGTTAGCTACCAATATAGCTTGAGCTAATAATTCCTCATTAGATAAATTCTCTTGTCCCTTTATATATCCACCATGTTTCCTAATACTTGGAAGAACTTCTCTTGTCACCCAGTTCTTAAACTTCTTAGCTTGTTGGAGTTTTGAGGATAAGATAAGAGAATAGAGTCCTGATTCATTAATAATTGGTGTTTTCTGCATTCTCCCGATGGAATCCTGAATTGGGATTTCATCTCTATCTTCTATATCAACATGATCTTGGACTGCTTTAGTTCCTCTAGCATAACCTAACATCTCTGCCACTTCTTTTCCAAAAAAGAAAAACTCACCGTCTTTTTCAATAACAGTGAGTTCTCCAAATTCCTGATTATTAAATTGTAAAATATTGCTCATAGGCTCTGCTCCTTCTGTTTATTCTTAACCTTATCCTTATCTATGGTATTTTTAATCTTCTCCTTAAATTTATTTATTTGCTTATTAATTGACTCTTTTCGATCATGCTTTTTCTCAGACTTTTCAACCGCCTTATTAAAGGCTAGTTCCATCATTTTTAAGTCCCTTGACTGGAAAAAGACTGTATGCTCTCCTGTCTTCTTATCCCTCATTACAGAGAACTTGACTCCATACTTATTTAATTCCTTTCTCAATTCCTTTAATTCTTGATCCTTGACTGGAATTTCTTCTAATTGCCCTTTCTTTGCCATGTCTTTTAGCTTTATCTCGTTGCCTTCTTTTTTTATATAATCTTCTAAACTTCCATGCTTTTTTATTTGTTTTCTAATTTTTTGAAGTTGCTTTAAAATTTCTCTAGCTAGTGATTTAGCTGTCCTTACTTGAACACTAATGGTTCTGTTACTTACTTCTTCGTTAATCATCTACCATCACCTCCATATAGAAGTGTTTCTTTTACACTTTCTAGTTTTTCTTGCTGTATGCTTCTTCTAATATCTTTTCCCACTACCATAACTGGGATACACATTTCTAAGATTCTTGAATAAATCCTTTGGTATTCAATGTCATTTTCTCCATGAGTGATTGTTTCTAAAGCTAGGTTAGTGGTTATGATAGTTGGCTTTTGTTTCAAATACCTGGAGTTAATAATGTTATAGACCTGTTCTTTGGCATAGGAGGTATCTCTTTCAATGCCCAAATCATCTAAAATTAGAAGGGGAACACTAACTAATTTTCCAATATATTCATTCTTATCTAACTGAAAGCCCCCACTTTGAATATCATTAATAATTTCAGCAAAGTTTTTGATTAAAACCCTTATTCTTTCTGCTTCAATTAGATAGTTTGCAATGGCACTGGCTAGATAAGATTTACCAGAACCTACACTTCCATAAAAGAGTAATCCGATGTTTTCTTTTTTCATCTGTTTAAATTCTTTAGCATAGTTTTTAGCAATGATATAGGGTTGAGTGAGATCTCCATTAAAATTCTCAAAAGTGTGTTTCCACTGACTAGGTGACGGAAAACAAGCTGTCTTAAGTCTTCTTATTTCTTCCTTCCTTTGCCTTTCTTCGTAAGCTTCTCTCTCAGCTCTTTTACATTTACACTCTCTAGGAAATATTTTTGAATGAAGAAACTTGATTGGATTTATATCTAATCTTTCATGACATTTTTTACAATAAACCATGCCGTCCTTTATATATTCTTCCTTTTCGTTAAAGGGATAGCTGGGTTCTTTTAATTCTAATTCTTTTTTCATAGATGAGCTCCTTTCTCATAGTCTGTTTTTCTTACTAGTGATTTTCCTTTTTTATTGCCTTGATCTTGATAGAACCAAGAAAGGATGGTTGCCTTATGGTCTTTATAGCTCCTACCAGTGCTTTTCATATAGGCTGATAATCTTTCAATATAGTTCTCTAGCTGATAAGGAATTTCTTCTTTTAATTTTTCAATTTGAGATTTAGTTAAATAAACATTTTGAAATCTGCCTAAAGCCTGGGTCTCCCCCCTCTTATTCTTATTACTAATATCAGTCTTAATATAATTAGTATTACTTCCTTGTAGTTTTTTCACTTCTTGAAGTGTACTTTCTTCATTTCTGAAATGTAAATCCTTCACTTCTGAAGTGTAGTTTTTACACTCGGCATTTACTGCTGTCATAAAATCTTTCACATAGATTAAATTAGGCTTGCCTAGTCCCTGTCTTTTTCGTTCGATCAAGCCAATTTTTTCTAACTCATCTAATACCTTAACTGAGGTCTTATTGGACTTGTTTAACACTTCCATCACCTGGTCAATAGTAAAGATGATATAGACTCTTTTTTCATCATCTAGCCAGTTGTTTTTTGCAGATAAACTGGTTCGTTCTAATAAACAGGAATAAAGTATTTTTGAGTCAGATGATAGATTCTTAAAGATGTCTCCACTAATTAAAATCTTAGGTAGCATATAAAAGCTATATCTATCCCCGTCTCGATTATAAAAGTAATCAAATTCCATCAAGCACCTCCTTTCTTGCATAAAAAAAGACGATAGAGTTTTTATTTTCTATCGTCTAGTATGATGTTTATTAAATTTTATTGGTTTTATACGCTAGAATTATTTACCATTTAATTGAACTTGAGTATTAGCAAGTAAATCTCCCAAATGTCTTTTGTCTTGTCTTAGAAGAGCCATTAACAACAATAGTAGTCCACATGTCATACTTACAATAGACAGCATAATTGATAAGGTATCAAAGTTTGTATATATGCCATGAATTGTAGAAATATGTCCTAACTGCCAGGGTAAAAATTTTATGCCGTTTCTTATTAGGCTGGCTTTAATAGATTTTTCCTTATAAACAAGGGTTAAACCAACTTTTCTTTTTCCGAAACTTCCATCTTTTGAATAGTCTAAATAGGAAAAAATCAGAATGATGGGAATTACTGATGTCAGGATTGAAATGAGTTGAGCTTGTAATTCATTCATTTCAGGTATCCCTTTAAAGAAAAATATATAGACTGACATAGCTATCCCAAATAAAAGCACCAGATACAAAAGAATAAACAGATAATCAAAAAATAATTCCTTCACTCTTTTTCTTATTGGTATTGTATTATTTTTATTGATTATCATAATTTTTTATCCTCTCATATCCCCATAATGTCAAATTCATTGCCCATTAACCTTTTATATTGCTTTTATACCCTCTTTCAATAGAACTATTGGCACAATTACCAAAGCTCCAATTAATGGTAGCCCGTAAGGACTAAACAGGTAGGTTAAAAAGATTCCTTGTATTCCTGTTCTTGTATCTCCTTGTATAAATGCCCAAACTGTTCCTATTAGGACAAGTAGCATTACAAGATACAAAACTCCAGTACCAATTTCTAAAAGCATAGTTAAAAACAATTCGAGTAATGTCAAAATGATTTGAACAGGAAGTAGAATAATCCTGAATAATATTCTTATTATCTTCATCTTAACGCCTCATTTCAAATTTATACTTTCTTCTATATTCTCTCACACTATCCTCCAACACTGATGTGTTCCTTAGAAAAATCTTTCTAAAAAAATCTCTCTAAGCAACACACCAATGTTTTTTTATTTTTGATAGAGCCTTTGAAACCCTTATATCATCGTATCTATTTGCCGTTGTCACAATTATATCATAGAACCCATATTTCAACTATAATAGTAATCAAATTCCATCAAGCACCTCATTTCTTACATAAAAAAAGAGCAGCATTCGAAAGCTACTCTTGTAGAAAGTACAAAACGGGTTTCGTCTCATTATATTTTTCTCTTTGTGTTTCCTCATACCAGTTGCAAAACTACTCTTACATTCATATAGTTTTTTTGGATTTTTTTCACGTATCCTTCTTCATCCTTATCAAAGACAAAATGTCTATAAAACAGCTTGAAATGGAGGATTTCTAAATTTACATCTTTTGTATCAACGCTATAGCCTCCACATGCGTTGTATGCGGAAATTGATCCACCGGCTGAACAGAGACCAATTCATAACCAAAGTCACGTAACCAAACCAAATCCTCTGCTAAACTTTTAGGGAAACAAGAAACATAAACAATCTTATCCGTACCAAATCTTCCAATCGCACGCATGACTTTTCCACCGGCCCCCGAACGGGGAGGGTCTAATAATAATAAGTCAGGTCGTCCCCACTCGGTTTCCAAGCGCTTCAAGCCATTTCTCGCATCACTGGTCATAAAGAAGGTATTGTCTAAGCCGTTATCAATCGCATTGCGAATAGCTGATTGAATCGACTGGTCCACAATCTCAATACCGGCTAAGTCTTTAGCCTTTTCAGCTAGGGGCAAACTAAAAGTTCCCACCCCACAGAAAAGATCTAAGACGCGCATTTGATCATTGACCTGGGCGAATTCCAAGGCTAGTTGTACCAATTTCTCCGCTTGGACAGGATTGGCTTGGAAAAAGGTCTCCGGCCAGATCCGATAGCGAAAGCCATTTAATTCGTCATTAATATAATCGCGCCCATGAAGAATAAACGTTTCGTCGGCTTGAATCCGTTCCGTCGCTTCCTTGTGTAGAATCCATTGTAAACTAACTAATTGATCGAAGCGTTTGCTTAGCCGCTGACTCAAATCATCCACTGCCTCTTGCATTTGACTAGGTGCTTCAGTGGCATAAATCACTACCATCAACTCCCCGGTGACAAAGGATTGACGCAATAAGAGATTTCTCAAAAGACCTTTTTGAGTCTGTTTGTCATAATAGGATAATTGATAATCTTTTTGCCAGTCGGCGACTACTTCTTTTACCCGGACAAATAGTTTAGGAGCAAGCACCGAATCTTTCATATCGATGATTTTGGTGAAGTTACCTTGTTCATGCATACCGATAGCCCCTTCAGCTCCGAAGCTTAACTCCATTTTATTACGATAACGGGTGGGATCATCCATCCCAATAATGGGTCGAACACAAGCCGGATCGAATCCTTGGCTTGCTAAATGGTCCTTTACTTCTTGGGTTTTATAAGCTAACTGAGCTGGATAGGTCATGGAAATTAATGGCGTTCCCCCGGCATTGGCGTCTTTGAGCGGAATATCAAGATTACGATCAGGACTGGCTGCTAATAATGCATCAAACGGTACGACTGCTTGCTTTCTGCCCTTGGCATTAGGTACCGTCACCCGAACTCTATCCCCTGGAACGGCATTGGGTATAAATAATTTCAAGCCCTTTCCATTCGACCCACGGTCTGGCGCATGGACATAACGGGCATAGCCATTTCCTTTATGGTCTAACTCAGTAATTTCAACTTCCAATACTTCAGTCGGAAATATTTCTTTTTTCATTCACTCACTCTTTCTACTCATCATTTCCTTTAACAGCTTTCTGCTTTTTCTTCAACCATTGCGAATAAGAACCAGTGTATAACTTTCCTTCAATGCCTATTTCATCTAAGGCTAATAAATTGCTACAAGCGGTTACGCCCAATCCTCAAGACACCATGAGCTCTTTGTCTTTAAGGTTTTTGAAATGAGCTTATAAACTTTTCTGGGACCTCATATACCCCTTATCATCGTACACCAATTCGTAATAATATGACTTGGCATGCGGAATGTGACTCGCCTCATCATATAGTGGCTCCTCAAGTCCTAAATAGTAGTCATCGCCACTGGCTTGATCATTTCCCAGTGTTACATTTATAAAAAAGCTTTTGGATACTGGCTAAGTTCATCGATTTCAATAAAGCGCTTCATTAAATACCTCTTTTCTTACTACTTTAAGCTAAGTTTTTAAGATTGTTCCTATATTATATCATGAATGAATAGACATTCCTTGGCTACTTCTAAGTCTTGTAGTAGACAATTAAAATAAGACTCCTATCGATAGAAGTCTTATTTTCTATTTAAATGAAATGCTTTAATAATTAAATTTAAAAACCTAACCTTTCCTCTTCCTAAAATCCGTCTTCCTCATAGCCGTTGCTATTGGGATCCATCGCATTGATACTAGCTTGTATAAGAGATTCGCTGCATTTTTTGCAGTAATATTCTTCAAACTCAGGTTCTGAACCTTCCCAGTCAATTTTAGACTTGGAAAACTCTTTCCCGCAATAAGAGCACTGATATTTCTTAGCCATAGCTTTTGCTCCTTATAATCAAAAAATTTATTTTGATTATAAAATATGCCTACTTTCTTGTCTATCAAATTTATTTGTATGACATAAATTTTGATATTTAATTTCCCTAAATAAAAATTAAGAGTCCTTTGATCATTAACAAGGACTCTTAACATAACTTTGTTATAATTTTGATTATTTGCCTATTTCTGCATCATCTAAATTAGAATCATTTCGTTCTCCAATCTCTTCTTTTGCAAAAGGAGCAACTTGTGGCATAGCAGGTAATTCACCATTCATAATATAAGCAAGCTTTACTTGTTTAATCGTAAGATTAAGGTTGGCATAATCTGGATTAGGATTTGGAACGATTACCATGCCTGAAAATATTTGAATACTTGATGGGTTTACCCCATAGTAATTACCTACAAAATTTTTCAATTGTTCCATCGAAATTTCTTTGGTAGTTTCATCTAGTGAAGAAACTTCATTTTCTGAATCTACGCCATCCTTCTGACTAGCAAGTTCTGGCAATGCCTCTTTATTTTCCATCGCTGCTCTTGCTTCAGACTCTATAATTAATACATTCTCTTCTCCAGAAGCTGGCGTCACTATATATCCAAAACCTTTTCCGTACTTAACGGACTTAGCAGCCTTACCATAGTAGTTTTTAATATATTCAATGACCGCTTGATGGCTAACTCCTTTATTAGAAGGAGTTTCTTCAACCACTTCATCCTTTTCTCCTTCAACATTTTCTTTAGTTTCTGGCAAATCATTTGAATCTGTTTCATAGGCTTCTGTTACGTCAATCTCATCGATCACTAAATTAAGATCACCAACTTTGATACGACCATTAAAGATAAACATATCAGATGGCTTAACTTTATAGCGCTGAGCGACATAGACTTTCTTTTCAAAAAGTGGATCTTCTATTGTTTTTACATCTTTTAATGAGACTTGATCATATTTAATTGGTAATTCTATGTCATCTAATGGTATCTCTACTACTTTATAGAACTTCGTTAAAGCATAAATGGTAGCATCTTTACGCCAAACATCAATGTAATACTTATTACGCGATACTTCACTCATTTTAAGCGTAATCAATTGAGTTTGATAGTCTTCTTCCGATGTGAAGTTAGACTGCTTTAATTCTGTTGGAATTTTATCCATATTCGCTGTATGTGAATGATTACCGTGCGGAATAATCACTTCGTTACCGTTGACTTCCAGATCTTCAATGGCTACACCATTTTCCAAAGAAATATAGGCCAACTTGGCTGCAATTTCTTCTGCTGTATATTTACTTTCTTCTGCTGCATTAATGTTTCGCTGATTGATAAAGTCAGCAGCTGCTTTCAATTCACTGTCGTCTAAATCACCAAAAGGAATAAAGTGAGTGTGTCCTTCATGCTCAGCTGTAAGCCCCTTTTTAGAGTAGTTCAAAATACTTTCTGGTGTGAAAACATAGCCATCATCCGTTGTATATGTTTTACCGTCCTTACCCTTAGCTGACTTCTTATAATTTTGAGCTAAGAAATCAACTTTTCCATCTGCTTTTGGTTGATCTGGTTGGCTAGGCTTTTCAGATTGACTTGCTTGGTCTAATTCAGCTGGTTTTTCATTATCTGCTTTATCAACTTGTGGGTCTTTTGGCTTCACAGCGACTGATGGACGTTTGCCTAATTTCATTTCTGCTAATTTAATTTCTAAATCTGATAGACTTGAACGTGGAATAACATGGAAGTGGTCACCATGAGGTAAGACGAAGTCTCCCTCAATCTCATCTGTTACGAGTTCCGGGTCAAAGACCAAACCATCAGATTCAGTATGACGTTGGTTGATTGGCAAAGCATAGAGTTTGGCTAATAGGCGCTGATATTCTGAATTTGTTTGGTTTTTATTACCTTGATCATTTTCAGTTGGCTTATCAGCTATCTTATCAAGGTTTTGAGAAGGTTTTTTATTACTTGGCTGATCAACTTTGTTATCTTCTTTAGCTAAACCAAATTCAGCCAATAAATTACGTTTAATTCCGAATTTCTTTTGAATATAAGCTTGTGTTTGGGCTAATTCTCCTTTGTTTAAGTGAGCAAAAGGAACAAAATGGAAGTGACTACCATGAGCAGCAATTAAACCTGTATCCGTTACCTTAGTAATGGATCCCACTGAAAAGACATAACCATCATCCGTTGTGTAAGGACCTTTATGATTAACAGCTTTGTCATGAATGATCTGATCAACCATTCCTTTATCAGCTGTTTTACTGTTGCCTTGTGAAATTTTTCCACCTGATAGAACAGCGTTTGCAATCATTATTTCTTGAGGCATTAAATCTGACTTTGGAATAAAGTGGAAGTGGTCACCATGGGGAACAATAAAGCCATTGCCTAAATCTTTTATAACGTCATAAGGGTTAAAGATATATCCATCATCCGTTACGTAAGCTCCACTGGAATTGCGGTTACCTGATCCACCCACTTCACCAGCTGCTATGGTGTTAGCTACATCTTTACGCACTCCACCTGCTTGTTTAAAGACCTTTTGACTGCTGGTTACTTGAGCTTCAATATCTTGGAAAGTTCGGATATTATCAGCTTGGGCCCGATCTTCAGGAGCTATGTAAACTTGGTACTGATCTTCTAGCTTTACAATGTATCCATTCTTAATTTCTGCGACCACATCTTCTTGGTCCAATTGATAATCTTCAGGTGTTAAGAGTCTTTCAGAGAAAACAGCCTCTGGATCAAGGTCACCATAGAAAACATGTAAATCAAAAGCGTGATTGGTTACAAACTCTTCTTCGGTTAAATAGACAACAACATGCTCTCCTTCAATCCCTTTTTGATCTGCTACTTCTTCAGGACTGCGTTCTAATTCATAAGTAATAATAGCCTCTTCGCCAAGATCATATTCTTCCATCAAATCATAAATAGCCTTTGCATCGACAGGATCCATACTGTATGACTGTAGTAACACTTCTTCTAAAGAACGAAGATTTTTAGCTTGATCTGGATTTTCTATATAAAGATAATATTGGTCATCTACTAAAATAATTTGCCCTTCATCCGTTTGACTAACAAGATCCTCTTCATTAAATTGATAATCTTCAGGGGCTAAGACTCCCTCTGAAAAAATAGCATCACTAGGAACTGATCCATTGAAATAGTGATAATGATCACCGTGAGAAGTCACATAACCTTCCCTATTGATTTGGACAATAATTTGCTCGCCCGCAATGCCTTCTTCCATTGAAATTTCTTCCATAGTGCGGTTTTCAGTGCTTGAGACATTACTTGGCTTTTCTCCATCGCTACCCTCAATATAATTAATGAATGAATCTTTATCATCTTGAGCGTAGATTGATTTAATTGGTTCATGCCAACTTAAAAGTGTCAATAAAGCGGCGGATGACAAGAGTATTTTAGATGGTTTCATTTATTTCTCTCCTTCTTCTTGCAAAACTTTTAACAGTCTTTGTAAATTATTTTCTAAATTAGCTAGTAAACTTAAATCATTATGGGGATCCGCTTCTAAGGGATCCAAGACTTCTACCTTAGCTCCAGTCTCTTGGGCTATTAATTGTGAAGCTTTATCTGAAATATTCGGCTCGGTAAAAATGGTTTTGACTTGATATTTTTCCACAAACTTTTTCACTTCTTGCAATTGTTTCACACTGGGCTCTTGTCCAGACACACCTGCTATTCCCAACTGTGTTAAGCCAAAGCGTGTGGCTAAATAAGAAAAGGCTGTATGCTGAGTGACAAAAGTCTTTTGCTTGAGCTTTTTAAAAAGTGAGGTGTATTTATCCGTTATAACCTGAGCTTGCGTTCCAATACTTTCTGCTCTTTGCAAATAGTAATCTTTATTATCTCTATCCACTTCCCCTAAGGCTTGAGCAATCAACTTTGCTTCTTCGCCTATTTCAATGGGATCTAACCAGGTATGTGGATCATAAAGGGTTGATTCATCTTTACCCTCCATCAATTCTAGTTTTTCTAGACCCGGCACTTTCTTCATAGCTAATCCATTCGAAGCTTCAATAATAATCACATTAGATTTCTCTTGCTTTTCGACATTGTGCTTAATTTTTTGAGCCCAAGATTCTAAGATATCTGAGTGATAAACAAAGATATCAGCATCATAAATGGCCACCACATCATTAGCCGAAGGCTCAAAACCATGAATACCATTCGCTGAATTAATCATCAAAACAGGGTGTTTATCGCCAACGATTTCCTTGGTTAAGGCATACATTGGATAAAAAGAAGTGACTATTTTTCTTTCTTCTTCTGCTTCAACAGATTGAATTGAAGAAATATTCACTAAAGAGCCAATAATAAGAAAAAGTACTAACCACCATTTTTTTGTTTTTGCTTGATACTTCATACGATCTCCTTTTTTAAATTTATCTGCCTAAAGATAAATAGTAATTGTTATCATTTTCAAAATGAATATTACCGTCTTTCCTTTTTCCTGTCAACAAAAATTTTTGTGTTTTTTTATTTTTCTAAATTTTTGCATAAAAAAAGCCTAATCTTAAAGGATTAAGCTGTCTTAAAATTTTTGTTTAAAGTGAATAGGCATACATAAATTCATCCCGATATCTAAAGCCCTCTTTGGTTGGTAATTTAATACGTGTCTCATTGATAAGCTCGAAATGGAGGTAATCATAAAAACGGTAATTGCAATCCGTATCGGTGATTAAATAAACATTTTCCAAGTCCTGTTCTTTAAAATAATCAAAGACTTCGGTAATTAATTGTCTATAGGCTTGACGTTCACTTTAGAAGACGCGAGTCACTCGTTCGACTTCATCCGGTTGCGCTTGGTTGGATAAGGTGATCAATTTGTCAATAAAGTCTAACTGGAACATTCTAAAAGTCGAATCTGCTTCTTTCATTAAACAAAGAGTCATACCACCAATTTCTCCACCAAGAACGGCAACGCATCCTAATGAGCTGTTCTATAGTGCTTTGTTAAGGGAAATAGCAGATGCTGCCTTTTCAAATTTCTTTGCTTTATAAACCCCTTCGAACCATGCCTCATGGACTAAATCCACTAATTAAGTCATAGCGTCTTCTCTAATTTGTTTAATTTCTAAAGTCATAACCCCTTCCATACTTTTGTTGTGATACTAGTATTCTTATTAACTTAAATTCTTAACTTAAACACTCTAGCAGTCCTGTCAAAGAATGCTGATATTAATCGTTTTCAATCTGTTTTCATTAAAGATATCTACTCAACTATTGTTATTTTTAAAACTCTTAAAAAGCTACTAGAAGTCTAGAGATTTTTAGTAGCTTATTATAAATGTTTATTGATTGATTAGCTTTAAGCGTGCTTGGCGGTATTCTTCCATTAATTTTTGAATAATCGCATCAACACTCTGGCTCTCAGTAATTAAGCCAATTGATTGACCACACATAAGGGATCCTTCCTCGACATCATCTTCATAAACTGCACGCCGCATAGCACCTTCTGCTAATTTCATTAGGTCTTCATCTGAAGCCCCTTCATATTCTAAACGAATATATTTTTCAGTCATTTTATTCGGTAACACACGAACAGGATGTCCTAGACGACGTCCAGTAACCACCGTGGTTGTTTCGTCGGCTTGTAGAACTAAGTTCCTGAACCCTTCTTTGATAGGGCTTTCTTTGGAACTTAGAAAGAGAGAACCCATCTGAACTCCACTAGCCCCTAAGGCTTCCACAGCTAACATACCCGCACCATCAAAAATACCACCGGCTGCCACAATAGGTACATCAACTGAACGAATCACTTGGCGAACTAGAGGCAGGGTTGAAACTTGTCCGATATGACCTCCTGCTTCTTGTCCTTCTGCTATAATTGCATCAACACCTAGCGCTTCCATTTTTTTAGCGATTTTAACATTAGGTATAACTGGCAGTACTTTCACATTAGCTTGATGCAAAGCTGATATAAAATTCTTAGGAGTTCCTGCACCAGTGGTAACCACCGGTACTCCTTCTTCAATAATTACTTCAACCAATTCCTCGATATTCTTCATTTGCAACATTAAGTTAACCGCAAAGGGCTTACGAGTCATTTTTTTAACTTCTTGAATCTGTCTTCTTAACTCATCAGCTGACATACCACCAGATGCTATCACACCTAAGCCTCCTGCTTCAGAGACCGCTCCTACTAATTGATAGCGCGACACATTGGCCATTGCTCCTTGAATAATGGGGTATTCAATCCCCAATAATTGGCAAATTCTATCCATATTTCCACCTCCATAATTATGGCTCTCCCCTTGTGACTAGTTAGATAAAAGTAACTAGAGCCGACAAAATGAGGGGGTCAAATTGTTAGCTCTAGTTTAACAGAAGTAAACTTTTTAGTTATAGCAATTCCTAATAGTCATAGAAGCCTTTGCCAGATTTTTGACCATAATATCCCGCTTCAACCATTCGTTTAAGCAATGGTGCCGGACGGTATTTAGGATCATTGAATCCGTTATAAAGAACGGTCATCACTGATAATAAAGTATCCAAACCAATTAAATCACATAATTGAAGTGGGCCCATAGGATGACCTGCTCCTAATTTCATCCCTGTATCAATGGACTCTTTGCTGGCAATTCCTTCACCCAATACAAAGATGGCCTCATTAAGCATTGGAACTAAGATTCGGTTAACTGCAAATCCTGGTGAGTCATCTGCGATAATCATGGTCTTATTAAAGGCATCGATCACTTCTTGAACGGTTTGAACCGTCTCTTCGCTGCTTTGTAAAGCTGTCACAATTTCAACCAATTTCATAACTGGTACTGGATTAAAGAAGTGCATACCAACTACTTTATCCGGCTTATTAGTTACTGAAGCAATATCTGTTAGTGACAGAGAAGAAGTATTAGTGGCTAAAATAGCTTCCTCAGGTGTGACTTTATCTAACTCTTTAAAAATCTCCAATTTAATTTGACGATTTTCAGTGGCTGCTTCAATCACTAGTTGAACATCTTTAGCATCATCATAAGAAAGAGACTTATGGATTCTTCCTTTAATACTTTCGACTTCTTCAGCCGTCATTCTTTCTTTTTCAACATTTCTTTGCAAGTTTTTATGAATCTTTTCTAATCCGCGATCAATAAATTCTTCTTTAATATCATTTAAGTAAACTTCATAACCAGCCTGGGCAAGGACTTGGGCAATACCATTGCCCATAATACCTGATCCAATGACCATTGTTTTTTGAATTTTCATTTAAACTTCTCCTAATCTCTTTAGACTTAGTCCTTGTAATAGCCGTTTTCTAATAAGATAGATATTCCCATTCCACCGCCGATACAAGCTGATGCAATCGCATAGCGTGTTTCTGGACGGTTCTTGAACTCATAACAAATACTTGTAATCATTCGCGCGCCTGTACATCCTAATGGGTGTCCTAATGCAACAGCCCCTCCGTTTGGATTTAAGCGTTCATATAGCTCTGTTTCAGGGCCATTACCCAATTCTTTCAAGCAGGCTAGAGTTTGGGCTGCAAAAGCTTCGTTAATCTCAAGAATATCGATATCTTCTAAAGTGAAATCATTACGCTCCAAAATTTCTTTAATCGAATTAACTGGTCCTAACCCCATTAAATCTGGCTCACAGCCAGTAACAGAATAATCCATTACTTTAGCCATGATTTCTAAGTTATTAGCCGCGGCATTTTCTTTAGTCGTAAAAATTTCGAAAGCTGCCCCATCATTTAGTCCAGAAGAGTTTCCGGCTGTGACGCTTCCACCCTTAACAAAAGCTGGTCTTAGCTTAGCTAATTTTTCCATACTAGTATCCGGACGTGGGTGACTATCTTTATCAATCACAGTCACATTTCCCTTACGATCAGTTATTTCAACTGGCACAATTTCTTGAGCGAGGCGTCCTGATTCCATGGCTTTTTTGGCCTTGGCTTGACTGTTTAAAGCAAATTCATCTTGCTCTTCACGCGAAATCTTATACATCTTTGCTAAAGTTTCTGCTGTTTGTCCCATATGAATCAAGTCTGGGTACCCATCACCGACTGACCCTGTATGAATCATAGTATTCGCATCAATTAATCGCTGATCACCAGTTTTAAATCCTTGGAAACGCACTTCTTCTGGTAAGAAATAAGGTGCTCTAGATAGAGACTCTGCTCCCCCTGCCGCCACATATTTCTTTTCAGAAGCTTGTAAAAGCTGTACAGCTGAAACAGCTGATTGGATACCAGAACCACACAAACGGTTGACTGTATAACCAGTAGATTCAATCGGTAAACCTGCATTAATGCCGACTACACGACCAATATTACTTGAAGTAGGTGAACCAACCACATGGCCACAGATAACTTCTTCAATTTCTTCTAGGCTGACACCTGCTCTTTTAGCTGCTTCTTTTAAAGCAGTTGTTCCCAAGTCTTGAACACGAACCGTTTTTAAATCGCCCAAGAAGGCTCCTACAGGTGTTCTGGCTGCCCCAACAATAACTACTTCATCTAAATTTTTCTTCATAATTCGCTCCTTATCTCTTGCTTCAGCTTGGTATTTCTAAACAAAGGCCCCTTTACCTGTTAAGTGACGACCGATAATTAATGAGTTGACTTCGTGGGTTCCTTCATAAGAATATGCTGCTTCAGCATCCACGAAGAAGCGTGCCACATCGTGTTCAACAATAATACCGTTACCACCTAATAGCTCACGTCCTAGGGCTACTGTTTCACGCAGACGGTAAGCGTTATTCATTTTAGCAAGTGAAGATTGAACTTCTGCATACTTACCTTTTTCTTGTAGAACAGCTAAACGGTGAGATAGTCCTAATGAAGTCACACAGTTTGCTTGCATTCTGGCTAGTTTTTCTTGAACTAGTTGGAATTCAGAAATTTTCTTACCGAATTGCTCACGCTCTTTAACGTATTTCAAGGTATTAGCTAAAGCTCCAGCATGTAAACCTGTTGCTAAGTGAGCCACATCTGCACGAGTAGTGTATAAGATCTTAGCGACATCTTTAAAGCCATTAATATTTTCTAAACGCGCTTCAGCGTCCACTTCAACATTATTTAATTTAATATGTCCATTTTGGACCATTCTTAAGGCAATCTTTCCATCAATCTTATCGACTGTTAAGCCTTTAGTTCCGCCTGCTACCATGAAACATTTAATCTTGCCATCTTCAACGTCGCGTGCAAAAATTGGTAAAACATCGGCAGTTGCTGCCCCGCCAATCCATTTCTTCTCACCGTTTAAGACCCATTTATTACCTTGTTTCTCAGCAGTTGTTGATAGACCACCGGCAATATCTGATCCGTGAAGAGGTTCAGTTAAACCGAAACATGAATGCCATTCATAAGAGGCCAATTTAGGTGCATAGTAATTAACTTGTTCTTCAGATCCTCCGATTAAAACAGTTGAGTAAGCAAGTCCTCCGTGGACGATAGTGAATGCACCAATTGAAGAATCCATACGGTTTAATTCATAAAGACGGAAAAGATTAAAAATTTCTGAAGTTTTACGTTTATTTTCCCGTCCCTCGAAAAGAGTTGGATGAGTCATCAAACCTAAATCAGTAATTTTCTTAAAAGCTTCCATCGGGAAAAGCTCTTTCTTCCAGTGCTCATCAATAACTGGATAAAGTTCTTTTTCAAGTACTTCACGCAGCTTCATTAGAAAGTTTACTTCATTTTCTGAAAGATCATGCGAGTAACCATAGATATCTTCTGGATATAAATACTGTAATTTTTCAATCTTTGTAGTCATTTTAAAATCAATCCTTTTCTTTTATTTTAATTTTTTATTTTCTAAATAACCAAGCTTGATGGCTTCTTCTCTTAAACCATCACGGAACTTCGGATGCGCCACTTCAATTAAAGCTTGTACTCTTTCTTGAATACTCTTACCTTTAAGGTGGGCTACCCCATATTCTGTAACAACAATTTCAATATCATTTTTTGAGGTTGAAACAGGTGAACCACTATGTAAATGTGGAACAATTCGAGAAATGGTATCATCTTTAGCTGTTGAATATAGACAAACAATTCCCACACCATTGGCAGCAATTCTTGCCCCCACAGCAAAGTCTGATTGACCACCGGTACCAGAATAGTAGAAATCTTCTAATTGTTCAGAGTTACATTGACCCAAGAAGTCAATTTCTAAAGTTGTATTGACTGAGACCAGGTTTTCAATTTTTGCAAGTTCAACAATATTGTTTATGAAGTTAACCGGAAGAATTTCGACATCCTCATTATTATCAATAAAATCATACAAGCGACGATTTCCTAAAGCTAGAGTTGTTGAGAAACGGTGTTTACCGACCGGTTTCTCTTCATTAGTAATAACTTTATTGTTATAAAGATCTACTATTGATGATAGCAACATTTCGGTATGAATCCCTAAGTTTTTCTTATGGCTTAAAGCATTCATAACAGCATTTGGAATTGTTCCAAAGCCGATTTGAATAGTTGAACCGTCCTCAATAATGTCCCCAACATACTCACCAATTTTGCGGTCCTTATCTGATAATTCGATATCCGGTAATTCTACAACATCTTCAGAAGATTCTACAAAAGCAGTTACTTCTGAGATATGAATTCTCATCCCCTCTCCATGTGTATGCGGCATATTTTCATTTACTTCAAGAAACACTTTTTTTGCAAACTCAACCGTGCACGGTGTATAAGCAGCTGTTAAGCCAAATGAAAAGTATCCATCTTCATCCATTGGTGAAGCTTGACTAATCATTACAGGTTCTGGTTCTCTTTGTTTAATAATGGCGGGTATTTCTGAGAAATGAGAAGGAATTAAATCGACATCTGTATTTCTCATAGCCTTACGATCCAAGCCTGATAAGAAAAAAGTAAACTGTTTTAATTGATCTTTAGCTAGATTAACTACCGGTGACATTGATAACATCCGATACAATCGATTCCCTTTAAGTTGCTTAGCATTGTTTAAAGCTTGGGTAATCAATAATGGCTCACTTCCAGCCGCTGCTAGAACGATCCCTTCACCCGGTTCAATCATTGCGACTAACTCTTCAACTGAACGACGTTTTTCATCATAGATCGCTTGATATTGACTCATACTATTCCTCCTAACTTATTTGGCTTTAAAATTAGCTTTTCGCTTTTCAACAAAGGCATTCATACCCTCGATACGATCTTGACTATTAAATAATCCAATCACAATTTCATTTTCTAATAAGAGTCCTTCTTGTAAGCTTGATTGGGAACCTCGATTAATAGCCAGTTTGGCTTTTTTTAAAGCAAGTGGGGCTTGCTGCATTAGTTTGTCAGCTAATTTATCAGCTTCTTCTAATAAGTCTGCTGAAGGAACTAAATAGTCAATCAAACCTAATCGATAAGCTTCTTTACCATCTATCAATTCTCCAGTGAAAACTAATCGTTTTGTTGCACCTAATCCGATTAAACGGACAGCTCTTTGAGTGCCTCCATAGCCTGGCATAATTCCTAAGCCGACTTCAGGAAAACCGATTGTATTTTCAGAACTTCCTATTCTTAAGTCACAAGTTAAAGCGAGTTCCAAACCACCACCTAAGGCATAACCATTAATAGCCCCAATCATTATTTGCTTAAGGCCTGCTAAGCGATTCATTGTATAATTTCCATATTCAATGAATTTCTTAGCCACTTGGTCATCCATCTTCATCATTTCTTTAATATCTCCACCGGCCATAAAGGCTTTACCTTCACCCGTCAAGATAATTACTCGAATACTCTCGTCCTGCTCCATTGCATCCATAAAAGTATTTAGGTCATCCAACATTGCTGAATTAATAGCATTCAGGCTCTTGGGTTGATTGAGGACAAGCTTGGCTATGCCTTTATCAACCGTATAACTTAAAGTCTTTAACTGAGTCATTATTCTCTCCTTCAATCAAAATCACAAAGTAAAACTTGTTAGATAAAAATAATTCACAAACTCAAAATTGACTTTGATCGATCAAATTTAAATACTTACTCCATAAATTATGCAACACAAAATTTGATAAGCGCTTACAAATTGAGTATAGGCAATCATTTAGAGACTTGCAACTTAGAAAAAGAAATCGATTCCATTACATTTACTAATCAGGTAGGATTTTAATTGTGATTTCTCCCACTATTTTTCACAAATTCAACAGTTTTTTTATAAAAATTTTTCACAAAGAGGTCATAAGTGCGATAGCTTTTGATTTAATATGAATTCGTATTAAATTTTATCTATTAAATACTTTGTGTAATCGCCAACTATTTAAATAAAGTTTTGCCTAATTTTTTTCAAAGCAGTTTTGTTAAATTTAAAAAATTATTTAAAAAAAGAGTGGACAGCACAAAAAAAGCATATTTCTAAAATTTAGAAATATGCTTGAAAGATATTTGACTCTTACCCACTAATTACTTGCTGGTCTATATAGTTTTTAATCCAGTCATAAAGTAAGTTATGGCTGGTCGGGTAAGCTTCATATTTTTTTCTTGATAAATAGATATTAAAAGGTAAATCTTTTTTGAATTCGCGATAAATTATTTGATCCGAATTCATTAAATGATAAGTAGATAGAGGAAGAATCGTAATTATTTCATTCCCTTTTACAAGATCAATAAGGTATTCCCAAGAAGAAGAGTGAACGAAAATTTCAGGTTTCATCTGTCTTTGAGCAAATTGATCCATTACCAAACGATTAGTAGAAAATGATTCATTAAAAATGGCAATAGGCATTTGGTTCACTTCATCCCAGGTCACTTTTTTCTTCTTGGCTAAAGGATTGTTAGGATCCATAAAGACAACAAATTTATCGTGAATCAGAACCTGGTCTTGAAATTCCCCTGTCCGTCGAATGGGATCCATCAGAATAGCCAGATCCACATCGCCTTCATCTAACCTTTCATATAAGAACTGACAACCGCCCTCAATAATTTCTAGGTTTACATCCGGATAAGTTTTTCGTAAATCTAAGACGACATTAGTTAGTCTAGTTCTCAATACAATAGAAGGTAGACCGATGCGTACCACATTATTAAGCTTGCGCGACTCATTGTGAATGGTCGTCATCATTCGATCATGAAGACCAATCATTTCTAAAGCATACTTATAATACTTATGACCAATCGGCGTCAGTCCTACCAAGCGACCTCTTTCGCGATAAAAAAGGTCTAAATTATGAGCTTCTTCAAATGAAGAAATTATTTGACTAAGTGCAGATTGGCTAACAAAAAGGTGCTTAGCTGCTCTAGTCATATTGCAATCTGACTGAACAATTTCAACGAAATACTTTAGTTGTCTAATATCCATTCTTTTACCTTTCTCCAGATTCTAATTATTTCTCTTCAATTATATCAGATATTCAATATTCTAAAAGGAAAACGCTTTATTTTCTGCACAAAAACCTCCTGTTTATTGCAGATGGTTTTTATCCTATTTTGCATTATTTTTTTGGAATTAAGCCAAATACTATTCTTTTTAAAGAGTGAGTCAATTTATAATAAAGCGGGAACGGACGATAGAAGAAAACGCCCGTTTTTTCAAGAATAAAACCATTGAAATTTTGTTTAAAACGCATAACGCCATCACTTCCATCAAATTCCCCCTCAATTCCATAAAAATTATAATAAGGAATCCCTTTTTTAATTGTTCGCATCATGGCTTCATATTGTAATAGAAATGGAGCTGAAAAATTTTGATAAGATTCTAGCGATCCCCCCAGAAAATAAGTTGCTTCTTGATCTAAATAAACTATTAACATATTTGCTAAAGGAATAATTTCTTTTTTCTCTTCATCTTGAATGGCTTGAACCATTTCTATATCTTTCTCTAATGACTTGATTCGGTCTTGATCTTGAAGTTTTTGGGGTTTAATTCATTGATTTGTCTTTTTAGTTTTTCAATGGCTTTAGGAAGATTGATCTCAGCTACTAAAAACTCAACTTGATCCTTAAAGTTTTTATACATTGCTTGATAATAATCTAGTGATTTATCTCCAAAGTCCTGTCTTTGAGCGGTTTCCCTAGTTATTCTGCAGAAATCTTCCATTTCTTCATAGTCCATTGTTCGTATCGAAAGACCAAACTGCTTAGCCTTTTTAATCTTTCTTTGACTATTTTTATTAAAAGATTTTAAAAGCAATTTTTCATCTTCTGATGTAAAAGCACTTAAATCTTTTAAATATTGGAAAGTCGGCATTCCTTGCATATTGTAGACATTTGACTTTTCTCTAGTATAACCTAATTCATCAAAATAGCTTGGTATTGCTTCTAAATCCTTAATGGTTGTTGCTTCACTATTATAGAGATGATCCTTGTGATTAGGTTGAACAATCACCTCCGTGATTTTTATGCGTTTGGCATATAACTTTAGATGCTGGTAGAAAAGTGATTCATACTGTTCTTCTGCTGCAAAAGTCCCTGCCATTAATTCCATTCTTTTACCGGCGAAGACCTTTTGGCTATAAGCCAATCCCACAGCTTTTATAACTCCTGCATTTTCTAAAGCTAAACGTTTTACCTGAAAACCGCGAGCAACTAAAACTTCAGCCATTTGAGCTGTTTGTAAAAAAGAAAAGCCACTTTTATTAGCTAAAAAATGTGCAAGTTCATCATAAGAAATTTCAATAATCTTCATGGCTACCTCCAAGGTATTTAAGAATGTCAGTGTTTATACTCGCCTATTTTTAAGTTTTTAACCTGCCGCAGTTTCTTCAAAATAAAAAAACAAGCATCAGCATATGTGATTGTTCACATATGCTGATGCTTGTATTTAAAAAAATTGCATAAATTAGAAAACAATGACAGGCGTACCAACTTCTAAAGCGTTATAAACTTGTTGCATAACTGCTGGTGGAGTATTGATACATCCCATTGATCCATTAGAACGATAGATATCTCCACCATAGGCCGGTCTACTAGCAGTATCATGAATACCTTGACCAACAGTATCAAACGGCATCCAATAATCCACATGTACTTTATAGTCTTTTTCATTTACCCAGTCATATCCTTCTAAATACCGATCTCTTTCCTTGCTCCAAATTGCATAAGCGCCTGGAACTGTTTCAGCCCCATCTTTTCCTGAAACAATCGGTGTTTGTGTGAAAAGTTGACCATTAATATAGATAAACATTGTTTGGTTAGCTAAGTCTACTTCAACATAAGTTGAACCAATATCATCGCCACCACTTCCATAACCGCTTCCTACTACTACTGGATCGCGACGTACGTCCTCGCCTTTTTGCAAATCTTCTACAATTTGACTCGCTTCAGCTTGTCGATCAATTGACCATCCTAAAGTACCAGGTTGTACTGTAACTTGACCTCGTAAAGTAGAATTAAAGGAACGAGGATTTAAGTAAGATGAATACTTATCATTGTATGTTTTTAAGAATTCCATAATCATATTTTCATCGAAAACGATTTGATTGTTCTCATCAAAATGCAGCCACTTTTCAATTTCTTTCTTAGGAATGACTTCTTCGTTGCCATCAATCTCTAAAGTTATCTCTGTATCTACAACATCTTGAATTTGTTCCAAAAACTCTTCAATTTTGCTATCTTGACTGGTCATTGTAGGCTTTTTGTAATATTGATTTAATTCTACGTTAGAATTACCCGCTTGAATCTGAGCCATCATACCATTTTTTAAAGCTTCCTCATCAATCTGAGTTCCCTGTTTTTCTTCAACAACATGGTAGCCTTCTGCTTCTGAATAGTCGATAAAGGCATCTTGTGAAGCGGAACGCTTATTATTATCTAAGCCTTGGGCCTCTAATTTATCCTGTAATACTTGGTAATCGATCTCTATGTCAGTTAAAGAGGTGTCTTCAAAACTTTGACCTTTAAAGTAATAATTTAACCAAGCATTTGGATTTTGATTATTATAAAGCTCTTCCAATTTAGCAGATTGGTCAATTTGAGGCTGTAAATCCTTCATTTTAATACTTGCTACTGACCGATCATTTTCAAAAAATTCAATTTGTTGATCTAGTACATATTTTTCTATTTTTTCCTCTGCTTGAGGGAGTGTCAAGTTACTTACATCAATTTGTCCCACTTTAGTATTTGCTTGAAAACGATTAGAATAATAGCCGATTCCACCTGCATATACTAAACCAAAGATTAGGCTTACTATCATTATTGTTACCAGTGAGCGTTTTAAAAATTTCACAAAATTACCTCCCTTTCGAGATTCTAGTATATCATGTATTTATGAATATTCTAGTAATAATCTATTACAATTTGTCAGTTATCGTTCTTTACGACTATTATTTTCAATTCTTTTGCCAATTAAAGTAAATTTGGCGCAACTTAAATAATTGACGATATAAGATTGAAATAAAATGCGATAATTCATAATCAAACTCACCAATTCGAGCACTTTTAACGGCACCCCAACGTTTCTTAAAATTATACAGTCCGGGTGCATCATCTTCATGCTTATCTTCTAAGCCAGAAATTGCTCCCAAGTCAAATGAATGGCATCCCCGCTTTTTCGCTTGACGCATCATTTCCCAAACCATAAAGTCATTCGGTAGTAATTCACGTAGTTGATTAGATGAGGCACCATATAAATAATAGCCTTTCC
The DNA here is from genome assembly GCF_050409545.1 of Facklamia sp. P12932. Classification (NCBI taxonomy): domain Bacteria; kingdom Bacillati; phylum Bacillota; class Bacilli; order Lactobacillales; family Aerococcaceae; genus Facklamia; species Facklamia sp. P12932. The sequence goes on from NZ_JBNUPG010000002.1 coordinate 77,288, forward strand.
CACCTGATTGAACGAAAATGGCTCCTGATAAGTAATAGCCGGCTGGATTTTCTTGAGCAATTTGCTCAAGAGTTTTTTTCTGATGAGCAGATTTTTCAATCGCTTCTTCTAAATGTTTGATTTGTTGTTCAAATTCTGGAGTTGGTTTTTTCTTTTTGAGACTTTTCAATTCTTTTTGACGATTCTTATCATTAGCATCTAATCCTTCTATGGCTGCTTTTGGATCTAACCTCACTAAGTAAAATTGTGCTTCTCCTTTTGGATTCATTTCATTATAAATTTGCTCGAAATAACTTATATCTCGAATCCAGAACTTCCCTCTTGCACCTGTTTCTTTCATAAGATTGTAAAAAATAGCCATTTTACTTATAGGCGCCTCTTCTAGAATAAAGCCATATTTATTAGCTCTTCGAATATTAGTACGAGTCAATCCTTGAAATGAATCCAGTATTTCTTTTTCACTTTTATTCAAATCTGTAATCATATGGAAACGGGGCTGAATCGCCTCTTTAAAACCAAAGGTAAACCCTTGATGATTAAATCCATAGCTTTCAATCTGTTCTAATAAATGAGGGGTGGACTCTTCTAGAACTGGATCAATTTTGATTAAAAAAGCATTATGTTGTTTTGCATCTTCTTTAACCACTTCTAGAAGGGCTTTAACTGATTCGTTATCGAACCAATCGACCACGAATCCCCTAGACACATAACAAATAGAACGTTTGATAATAGGAATTTCTTTATATAATAAGGATGCAACTCCTGTCACTCGGTCTTCATGGCCCACACTAACTCTCGACCACTTCCAACCTAAAGATTGCTTTATTTTGGCCCAAGAAGACAATTGACACATATCGCCATTGGGGTGGTCTTTTACAAATTGATCATGTTCAGTATCACTAATTATAATATTTCGAATCATTGTGGAACTCCTTCTCCATCTTTCTTTGATATTATAGCATAGGTGAAAAATCTTCCAATTGATCCGCTCTTACATTCTAATTAAATGAAATTAAGTGAATCTTAGAAATAAAAATATAAGTTGGGCTATTATATATTACTAGCCATAAAATAATAAGGAAGAATTTAATTCAATATTTCTACTTCAAGTGTTCGAATAGTATTTTAAATATAATCTTAATTTCATATGTAACTCACTTAAAATTTGAACCCCTAGAAGTAGCTTGCTAATATCCATTTTAACTTTCGTTAAAATAAAGCCGTTACCGATTTCTAAGCTGAATCAATCGCGCTCTTAAAGAAAAGGCAAAGCGATATAATTTAGTAAGTATTGGCGAAAGTACGTAATCAAACTCACCGATTCGAGCTCTTTTATTAGCTCCCCATCGCTTTTTAAATTCAAACAAACCAGGTGCGTCATCCTCTGGATGCCCCTCCATACCCGACACCCCTCCAAAATCATACGATAAACACCCCTGTTCTTGAGCATAACGCATCATTTCCCATTGCATAAAGTAATTAGGTAATAAATCACGGAATTGGTTAGAAGATGCACCATATAAATAATAGGCCTTGCGTCCACATTGAACGTAGATTGCTCCTGATAAATAGATGGTTTCTTCACTTTCGTTTTCTGCCTGCTTTAAGGATTCTATTAAATCGTAAGTATTTGCAATCGACTGTTCGATTTGCTCTAACTGTTGCAGAATTCCTTCACTGATTTCTTTCTTCGACAAATTCTTCTGTTCTTTTTGGCGGTTTTTAACATCTTGTTCGAGCCCTTTGATTGCTTGGTCTGGATTCAATTTTACTAAAAAGAGCTTGGCTTCATGAGGAGGATTCATTTCTTGATAAATGCGTTTAAAATATGAAAGATCACGAATTAAAAAGCCATCTCGATCACCAGTAACTTTCATGATGTCATAGAAAATAGACATCTTACTCTCAGGAGCATCTTCTAAATCAAAGCCATACTTATTGGCTTTTCTGACATTAGTTCGCGTTCGACCTTGAAAGGATTTTAAGAGTTCTTTTTCATTCTTATTAATATCAGTTACCATATGAAAGCGTGGTTGAGCCGCCTCTTTAAAGCCAAAAGTGAACCCTTGATGCTTAAAGCCAAAGGATTCAATTTGTTCTAATAGACCAGCTGTTGATTCTTCTATATCAGGATCTATTTTTATTAGAAAAGCGCGGTGTTTTTTAGCATCTTCTTTTACCGCTTCTAACAATGCTTTGACCGATTCATCATCGAACCAATCGACCACGAATCCCCTTGAAACATAACAGATAGACCGTTTGATCAATGGGATTTCTTTATATAATAAGGAAGCGGCGCCTGTCACTTGGGCATCAGTTCCCACACTAACTCTTGACCACTTCCAACCAAAAGCTTGTTTTACTTTTCCCCAAGAGGATAGTTGGCACATATCGCCATTAGAATGTTCTTTTACAAATTGATCATGTTCTTTGTCACTAATTTTAATATTTTGAATCATTGTGGCACTCCTTCTCCGTCCATTCTCAAACATTATAGCATAAGTAGCTATTCTACTGATATTAATTCAAACATATTCAATCTCCGTTGGTAGAAACAAAGGGGGCAATTTTCTGGTAATATAGACAGCAAAGTTATAGGATTGTAGTTGAATACTTTTTTTACAAAGTTAAATAAAGGATGATTTAAAATGAATAAAAAATATTATTTAACAGCCTTAAAAATGGCTTGGCCTTCGGTCTTGGAGTCTTTTTTTATTGCCTTAGCGGGGATGATAGATACCATGATGGTAGGAAGTTTAGGAAGCTATGCCATTGCAGCCGTTGGTTTAACCACTCAACCAAAATTTATTGCCCTAGCAATTTTTATTTCGATTAATATAGCCGTTTCGTCTTTAGTTGCTAGACGTCGAGGTCAAAAAGATAAAATGGGTGCTAATAGCGTTTTTCTTACCGCCATGATTCTAACTCTTATATTATGTTTACTTTTTAGTTTGATCACTGTTTTCTTTGCCAGTGATATTATCCACTTAGCAGGTAGTCAACCAGATACTCACCCTTCTGCAGTTCTTTATTATCAAATTATTATGGGTGGCATGGTCTTTAACTTAATTGCTATGACGATCAATGCCGCTCAAAGAGGAAGTGGTAATACCAAAATAGCTTTTGTCACTAACCTGACTTCTTCTGTCTTGAACGTCTTCTTTAACTACCTATTAATTGGTGGTAAGTTTGGCTTCCCGGCTTTAGGTATTAAAGGAGCGGCTATTGCGACTGTACTCGGTTCAGTCGTAGCAATGTTTATGAGTGTACGCTCATTATTTAAACCTCATAGTTTGATTCAAGTTAGGTATCTCTTGAAAAACAAAGTTCATTTTGATTTCAATGTTGCTAAATCGATTGGGAAGCTCTCATCATCTATGTATATCGAAAACTTAGCGATGCGGATTGGTTTCTTAGCCACTGCATTAACTGCTGCTAGCTTAGGAACAAACACTTTCGCAATCCATAATGCTGGTATGAATATTTTGGGTTTAGGATTTTCTTTTGCGGATGGAATGCAGGTAGCGGCTGTTGCTCTTGCAGGTAAGGCCTTAGGTGAAGAAAAACCTAAAGTAGCGATTGAATTTGGTCAAATTTGCCAACGAATAGGACTTGTTATTTCTATAATACTCTCAGCCTTTTTATTCTTCTTCGGACGCGATTTAATGGGTATTTACTTCAGGGACCCTCAGTTGATTGACCAATCTATTATTGTTATTCAATTCACTATGGTCATTGTTCTATTACAGATCTCACAAATCATTTATGCAGGTTGTCTTAGATCAGGTGGTGATGTTAAATATACCTTATTCGTAGGAATTATTTCAGCATCCATTATTCGTACCGCAGTTACTCTTATTTTGGTCAATATTTTTAAGCTCGGACTCGCTGGCATTTGGATCGGTGTACTATCTGATCAATTTTCACGCTTTCTTCTTATGCGCCACCGATTTAAGGCAGGAAAATGGACTCAAATTCGTATTTAATATAAAACTATCTTGTTGTTTTTAGAACTGACCCCAAATAGTGAGACCAACATAAAAACACCTACGGATAAAATCCATAGGTGCATAAAATTTACTTTTTTACCTATCTACTTAACAAGGAGCCGTTCAGAATTCGTGTGAAAGGTGTTTTTATTCTATCCCATTTATGGGGTGCAGTGTCTTTTAGCAACAAGATGGTTTTCACTGGATTAAATATTCAATAAACGACTAGCTACTTCAAAATATACTAGTAAGGATGCAGTATCAACAATCGTCGTAATTAAAGGACCTGCCATAACAGTAGGGTCGATCTTTAATTTGTCTGCCAAAATTGGTAATAAACCACCGATTACTTTGGATAACATGACGGTCATTAATAAAGTGATCGATACGACCAGATTCACTTGGAATGAAACAGAATCTAAAATTAAAATTCTTAACATATTGACCACAACCAAGGCAAGTCCAACAATAAAACCTATCCTAAGTTCTTTTAGTAAAATTTTCACAAAAGAAACACCTTGTAATTCTCCTAAATATAGGGCTCTTATAATAGTAGTCGAGGACTGACTTCCTGCATTCCCCCCACTATCCATTAACATCGGTATATACATGGCTAAAGCTACGTTGGTAGCTAAAGTCACTTCATAGCGTTGAATTATAAAACCCGTGACAGATGCAGTAATTAAACAAATGATTAACCAGGTAATTCGACTGCGGGCTATCGACAAATCAGATTGTTTTAAATAATGCGTTTCTTCCACGTCATTGATCCCGTGAATGTTTCCGAAGTCTTCATGGTACTCTTCTGCTAAGATATCAATGGCCCATTCAACAGGAACAGTACCTACTAAACGATTTTCTGAATCGACAACCGGTATTTCTGACAAGTCATATTTTTGAGCCAATTTAGCTACCACTTCTTGATCATCTTTAGCTGATACTGTGCGTGTTAAGCCCTTTAATAAGTCAGATACTTCAGCTTGAGGATAACGAATTAAATCACCCAAATGAATAAATCCTAACAAGCGTAGCGATCCATCTGTAATCCAGATTTGTTCTAATTTATTGGCATCTAGGTCTGATTGGAGTACCAGATTATATATTTCTTTAAGGGTCAAGCGTTCTTTTGCAGCTAAAAAGTTAACGGTCATCACTGATCCGACGCTTTCTTCTGGATAACCTAACAATTGATTAATAATTGGTCGCCGATCTTCGGTGACAAAGTATTGCATGATTTTTTTTACCATATTGGCTGGTAATTCTTGCAAAGTGTCAACTAGTTCATTTTCATCAAGTTCTTTGATCAATTCACCAGTATCTTCATCAGATAGAATCTCAATGATTTCCATTTTCTTTTCTTTGCTCAGCTCGGCAAAAGTATCCGCTAATAGATCTTTACTCAACAATTTAATCCTTAAAGCAATTTCATAGGCCGTTAAGTTATCAAATTGTTCAGCAATATCAATTGGGTCCATGCGATTGATTTTTTCTTGTAAATGATTAATTTGATCGATTTGGTATTTCTTCATTTGTTTCCCTCCTAAATGAAAATTCTTTCATTTATATGTGATTTTACAAATCACTGTCATTTTTATAGTTAAACAATTAAAGAACACCCACTAAAAGCAAAGCGAGTAAGCGATGCTGATAGTGAATGTCTTTTTTTATAATTCTTGTTACTCCAGACTCGAACATCTTCTCCAGCATCCATCTTACTCACCCCTTGAAATTATTTATATTCATTATATCATAGCAATTTATTTAATCGAATGCTAGCTGAAAAAGCAATCTATTAAATGGATTGCTCTTCTTTTCTAAAACAATGTTGCTTACTATTAGCAAAGCGAACTAACATTAACATAACAGGCACCTCTACTAAGACACCGACAACAGTCGTTAAAGTAGCTCCAGAAGAAAGTCCAAAAAGTGAAATAGCTACCGCTACCGCTAATTCAAAAAAGTTAGAAGCACCAATCATGCCGCAAGGTGCTGCTATTGAGTATGGCAGGTTGACTTTATATGCTATAGCAAAAGTAATTCCAAAGATTAGTAAAGTTTGAATAATCAAAGGAATAGAAATCAATAGAATATTAAGCGGCTGATTCATAATATGGTTACCTTGGAAAGAGAAAATAATAATCAAAGTCAATAATAGGCCTAAAGAAGTGTAACGATCAAAAGATGGAATAAAGATATTCTCTAAGTAATCATTGCCTTTATTTGAGATAATAATGCGACGTGTAACCATACTCATTAAAAGCGGAATAACAATAAAAAGTACAATAGATAATAATAGCGTCTCCCAAGGAATAGCAATATTCCCCATCTTTAATAAGAAACTAACAATTGGCACATAAGCTACTAAAAGGATCAAATCATTGGTTGCCACTTGAACCAAAGTATAAGCACTGTTTCCTCGAGTCAATTTCGACCAAACAAAGACCATAGCAGTACATGGAGCTGCTCCTAAGAGAACGGCACCCGCTACATATTCAGAAGCTAATTCAGCTGATAAGAAACGACCATAGATAATATTAAAGAATAAATAAGCGATTAAATACATGGTAAGTGGTTTGATCACCCAGTTGACCATCCAAGTAATATATAAGCCCTTAGGATTTTTTCCAATATTCTTAACACTATTAAAATCTATTTTCAACATCATAGGGTAAATCATAATCCATAGGAGAATAGTTGTAGGAATGGAAACATTATAGAATTCAAATTGCCCGAGAAAGACTGGTATTTGCGGAATGAATTTTCCAATTAACACACCCATCATCATACAAACCAACACCCATAAGGTTAAGTTTTTTTCAAACGATTTCATTTCAACTTGATTCATAAAAAACCTCCTATAATTGACTAATTTCGGCAACTAATTCTTTGACTTTTTGATCAATCGAAGCAATCACTTCTTTAAATGCTTCATCTGATTTACCACTGGGATCTTCTAAGCCCCAATCCTCTTTGCGATCATTAAAAGGAAGAAACGGACAATTCACATTACAGCCCATAGTGATCAAATAGTCGATTTCAGCTAGTTCAGTGATTAATTTAGGCTGCTGGTTAGCTTCCATATCTATCTGGTAGATATCTTTCATTAAACGCACAGCCTCTTGATTAATTTGATCTTTTTCTTCCGTTCCAGCTGAATATGCCTCAATTACACCTTGACCATAACGTTTGGCAAGCGCTTCTGCTATTTGGCTTCGACATGAGTTATGAACACAGACAAATGCTACTTTTTTCATTTTACAACTCCTTTAAATAGCTAACTGCTTAAAACTTGTTGATTTCTTTATCAGTAGGCTTAGTTAAAACATTGAGATTTGATATAAAGCGATTTCGCCCTTGATTAGAAATACGACCGTAAACCCATTTCCCTTCCTGACGCTCTTTAACAATGCCTGATCCAACTCATTTTTTCATGTGGTAAGACAATCCCAATGGAGAAAGGTCAAGTTGCTCAAGTAATACACAAGCACACTGTTCCCCCTTCTTCAAAAGCTGCAAAATAACTAAACGATTCTCATCACTTAACGCTTTGTCTTAATCAACCATCACCTTTAAATCTTCCATTTTATCACCTCACATCAAATCTTATTGATGTTTCAGCATATAACAAATGTACCCTTATACCAATTTGTTTTGATATGAGGCTTGGCTTTAATCTTCTTTATAAGTGAGGTATTGAGGTCTATCGGATAAGGCTATTTCTCCATCATTAACTTTTATCCATCTATCCTCTAATAGATGACGATATGCTCCATCAGCAAGTGGTATTTTAATCGAACCATGTTTTTCTTTATTCAAAGCAAAGATCCCCATCAAACATTCTTCATGGTTTTGATACTTAACCCAAACAGCTTCTAAGTCATCATCGCCACCCACTTCAAAACTTCCTTCACAAGGAATATACTCCTTTTTAATTTGGATTAAGTCCGCTAAATACTCTGAAAAAGTCGACTCATTAGACCAGTCGATTGGATCTTTTTCAAAAAGATTAGGTAGATGATTAGCTTGAATCTCTTGTCCATTATAGATTAAATGCGCACCACGTAAAAAGAGGTTAAAGGCTGTTATTTGTTCTAACGAGTGCTTATCCTTAATTCTTGCTGCAATACGTTTTTGATCATGATTTTCTAAAAAACGTAATTTAGTGAAGTTGGCAGGATAAATCCAATTTTGTCGATTTAAACTAGTAAGGTAAGCAGATAAAGGTTGATTTCCTTCTAAATAAGCAACCCAATCATTAAAAATATCATAATCATAGGTCAAATCAAAAGCTTGATAGACTTCGGAGTCTGACAGTCCGATCATAGCTTGTTTTCTTGTTTCGAGAATAAATGAAGGCTCAACACTCTCTGCTAACCACACTAAGTCAGGATTAACTTCTTTAACTGCTTCACGAGCAGCCAACCAAAAATCTAAAGGAATTAAAGAAGCTACATCACAGCGAAAACCATCAACGATTTTGGCATAGTCCATTAAAGTCTCAATTTGATAATCCCATAAGTCAAAATTGTCATTATAATCCAAATCGATAATATCTGTCCAATCACCAATCTGATTACTAAAACTGCCGTCTGGTTTTTGATAAAACCATTGAGATTTTTGATTGCTTAAAAGACTGTCTGGAGAGGTATGATTATAAACGATATCAATCATCACTTTCATACCCGCTTGATGAATTTGATCCACTAAATGAATAAAATCCTCGCGACTACCTAACTCTGAGTGAATGCCGCGATAGTCTTTTATGGCATAGGGTGATCCTTTTGTGCCCTTTCGTTTAATCTTTCCGATCGGATAATGAGGCAAAAACCAAACCATATCAACCCCTAACTTTTTTAAACGTGGAATTTCAGCTTCCACCTCTTTAAAACTACCTTCTTTTGAAAAGTTACGGGTAAATATACTGTAAATTACCAGCTTCCTTAACTCTAATGCACTTTCTTTAGCCATCCTAGTCCTCCTGTTTGTAACTTTTTTTATTAATTTTGCAAACGATTGCAAACCTTTATTCTTAAAGCTATAATTATTATAACAAAAGTTAAAATTATAGGAGGAATACCATGACAATTCTATCAAAAATTTCTAAGGCTAGCTTGATTTTAGCGGCTAGTTCTCTCATATCTCTGCCGAGCGCTTCAGCTGCGTCTGACAGTCCTGATGCTTTTACGCTCTATTCTAACAAAAGTGAAACTCAAGAGGCTTTAACTAACTATGCTAAAACATGGGGTGAGGCTAATGGAGTGGATGTTACAGTTAAAGTCTGTTCTGGTTCCTGTACTCTAGGTGACCAATTGAAATCAGATTTCACAGCGGGTGACGGTCCTGATGTCTTTGTTATTGAAGGGCAAGGAGGCTACGATATCTGGGCTGATTTCCTCACTCCTCTTGAAGGTGATTGGATTGATCAAACTGAATTTGAATTTAAACAAGGTGATGAAGTCTATGGTTTCCCTGTTTCAGTTGAAGGCTATGGTTTAGCTTATAATGCAGACCTTTTAGAAAAAGCAGGCATTGATCCAGCTAGTTTAGATTCTTTTGAAGCAGTCAAAGCTGCTTTTGAAGATTTAGAAAATCGTAAAGAAGAATTAGGACTGACTTCAGTTGTAGCAAATGCTACTAAAGAAGGCGAAACATGGATTATGGGTAATCATGACTTCAACGCTTATCTTGGATCCGGTTTAGAAAATGGTGACCGTACTGTTACAGAAATGACCCTTAAAGGTGAAGTCGATGAAGACCGTATGGCAAACTATGCGGATTGGGTAGAGCTTCTCTTCCAACATACTGACAAGCAAATGTTAACAGTAGGTACACAAGAAGACATGGATATTGCTTTTGCTACAGGGCAAGCAGCTTTCCTTCATCAAGGAAACTGGAAAGATCCCAACTTAGCAGAATTAGAGGCTGATTTCAAAATGGGCTTCATTCCTTATCAAACACTAGGAACTGATGCAAATGCTGATGGTCTCTTTATTGGTGCTCCATCATATTATGTTGTGAATAAAGAATCTGGCGCAATGGAATCTATCAATAAATTCTTCCAAGACATGGTGGATACTCCTGAAGGTCAAGACTATATTGTAAACCAAGCCAATATGATCTCACCTTTCTCAACCACTGAAGAAACACCACAAGCGCCAATGTCTGCATTCTTAGCACAATGGATTGTTGATGAAAAGCCAGTTTACTCCTTTGATTCGACTTATTTTATGCCTGATGGTTTCGGTATGAATAACCTAGGCCCTATCTATGGTCAATTTGCTCAAGGTAACATTGACAAAGATGAATTCATTCAACTAATGTCTGAAGAAATTTCACAACTTTCAGAATAAAAGGTTAATTTAGCAGTGTTCTTAAAGGGACTAGAGGGTTTCTTCTAGTTCCTTCATTTATAAGGAGGGTTCTTATGGCATCTGCCTCTCATAAAAAATCTCGTAGTAAACGGCAGCGTCGCAATTTTATTTTTTTAGTGGCCCCTGCTTTTATTGCACTTACTTTAGTGATTTTCATTCCCTTCGTGATGGGCATTTATTATTCATTTACGAATTGGGGCGGGATTATTAAGCCTGTTGCAGATTTTATTGGTTTAGGTAATTATAAAGAAAGTTTTGCCGATTCTCGTTTTCGTTATTCTCTGATGGTTACCTTTATTTTTGCTTTTTTTAATATAATTATTATTAATTTAGTCGCTTTTACTTTAGCTATGATTGTTTCTAGTCAAGTTAAAGGTAGAGATATTTATCGTGCGGGCTTCTTTGTTCCTAATCTAATTGGTGGAATTGTCTTGGGTTATATTTGGCAATTTATCTATAATAATGTTTTTCCTCAAGTTGGAGAATTGTTGGCTTTCGATTGGCTGGTTGAAAATCTCTTCTTAGGTTCTCCGCGTCTAGCTGTTTCTGCCTTGGTTTTAACTTCAACTTGGCAATATGCCGGTTATATTATGATGATTTATTACGCGGGCTTGCAAAACGTTCCTCGTTCATTGTATGAATCTGCTTCCTTAGATGGAGCCAATTGGTGGGGAAAGCTACGCCACATTACTTTACCAATGATTATGCCATCATTTACTGTTTCTTTATTTTTAACCATTAATAATTCCTTTAAAATATTCGATGTCAATTACTCCTTGACGGGTGGTGGCCCTTCTATGATGTGGAATAGTGAAGCCATCAAGTCTACTGAGTTTATCACTATGAATATTTATAATACTGCTTCTGTTGAAAATAATTTAGCTTATGGTCAAGCTCGAGCAGTAATTCTTTTTGTTATTCTAGTCATTATTAGTCTTAGTCAGACTTATATTACAAAACGTCAGGAGGTCGAAATGTAATGTCAATTATCAAATGGAAAAAGTTTTTCTTGGAGTTGTTCGCCCTCTTAGTTTTTGTCTTATTTATCAGCCCCTTACTGTTAATATTTATTAACTCAGCCAAATCCTCTCGCGAAATATTAGTCAATCCACTCTCACTGCCTGAAAATTGGGGACAAATATGGGAAAACTTCCTTACTATTTGGAACAACCCCTCTATTGATTATCCTAGTTCTTTTTTATCATCAGTAATTATTACTGTCACTTCCTTGGCTCTAATTAGTCTGGTCAGTTCATTAGCTGCTTGGGGATTAGTGAGATACAAATCAAAAACTTCTTCACTCATTTTTTATATGTTTGTGGCTTCAATGGTTATCCCTTTCCAAGTCGTCATGTATCCACTGATTACTTGGTTTAGAATCCTATCCATGAATGTAACTGAACCCCTAATGAATTTCTCACTCTTGAGATCTTATCCTGGGATAATCTTGGCCTACATTGGCTTTGGAATGGGCATGTCTGTCTTTATGTTTCATGGTTTTTTAAAGGGTGTCCCACTTGAGATTGAAGAAGCTGCCGAAATAGATGGTGCTAACAAACTACAAACTTTCTTTTATGTAGTCATGCCCATTATGAAACCAATCTATGTTACGATTATTATTTTAAATGGCATTTGGATCTGGAATGATTTCTTACTGCCGATGCAATTGTTAGGTGTCGGTAATGACATTCAAACATTACCGATTGCTATTTCAAACTTTGCCGGTTCCTACACTAAACAGTGGGATATGATTTTATCTTCATCCTTAATGATTATGATTCCAATCATTATTGTTTTCCTCTTTGCTCAAAAACAAATCCTTAAAGGCATGGTTGATGGAGCAATTAAATAAAACAAACTAAATAGAGATCCTGCCAGACAAATCAAAGAAGGATCTCTATTTTTATTAGCTTTTGAGGAAACTATAACAATATTCAAGCTCTCATAAAATCAATCATAATGCAAAAAACAAAACAATCTATTAAACAAAAATTAGCTTTATTAGTAGAAATAGCCGTCATTTGATATAATGAATTTAAAAAATCTAAAAGGAGGTGTCTATCTTGGATATACGTCAGATTAAATATTTTATTGCTGTAGCAGAAACAAAAAACATTTCTCACGCTGCTAAAAGTCTTTTTATTACTCAACCTACACTTTCCCAAGCAATTAAAAAAATTGAACTGGAACTAGATACACAACTTTTTACTTATTCAGAAAAAGAAATGACGCTTACTCATACCGGTAAAATTCTTTATGACAGGGGGAAAAACTTGACCGAAGCTTTCGATGAACTAGTTCTTGAAATTCAAGGCTATAATCATAATCCAGCTGAAATAATGAAAGTCGGATTAACTTCTCTCTTTGCCATTCAATTCATGCCTCAAATATCAAAATTTATTGCTACCCATTCCAACTTGGAATTGGTCCTAGTTCAAGATGGGTCTCGTCATCTTCAACAATTGCTTGCTGAGGGTACAATTGACATTGGCCTCGTTTCTTTTCCTAAGATTGAAGAAGGCATTCATATTGAACCTTTAAACACGACCACTCAAGGATATAAGGTCAGTGTTGTTCTACCTAAAAGCAACCCACTCTCTAGTCGTGCTTCGCTTGAATTTAAAGATTTAAGAGACGAAAATTTCTGTAATCTAACTGATAATTTTATGCTAGGTGAAATGTTACCTAAACGCTGTCGCAAGGTTGGGTTCGATCCAAATATTGTTTTAGTCAACAATGATTGGGAAGTGCTTACTCATAGCTTAAAAAGCTTAAACTCAATCTGCATTTTACCGAGTGAGTTTAAGCCTTTAAGCAAATTAGAAGAACTCGCTTGGGTTCCCTTGGAAGATCGCAATAACTATTATCCGATTGGTATTGCTTTGCGAAATAATTATACATTGACACCAGCGATGAATGAATTTATATCCATCATAAAATCAAATTAACCCATTTCTGCTAAACGATGTGCGGTCTCTTCCTGATTTAAGACGCGGTTACCACCTTTTGCTAAGGCAATCATTTCAAATTCTCCTGGGAATGGAATAAACGGACCAATAAATGCTGTTCTTTTCTTGACTTCATTTCTTAAAAATTCCGAATGAGCCATTCCACCTGTCATTGAAACGGCATCAACTGGACCGCCTATCGTAGCTGCCAAACAAGCGATTGTTTTCGCAATCCCTAAAGCCATAGCTTCAAGTACTAACTTAGCTTCTTCATCTCCATCAACAGCTCGTTGCTCGATCAATCTTAAATCCTTTGTTTGAAAATAAGAGTATAAGCCTGCTTCGTTTCTAGCAAATTTATAAAACGCATCGACTCCCCTTTCTTTGATTAGAGGGATTAAATTTTTAATAGCAATTCCACCAGAGCGTTCTGCTGAGAACATTACCTCATCGTCTGAAATAAAATCAACAATTTCACCACCTTGATGAGCACTAGCTGAACAGCCTCCTCCCATATGAACCACTATAATTTTAGCCTCTTGATAACTTTTCCCCATATCACTCGCTACTCGTCTAGCAACCGCCCGCATATTCAAATGATGTCCAATACTTTTACGACTCACTCCTTTTATGCCAGTCAGTCTAGCTACGTCTGACATTGAGTCGACTGTAATTGGATCATATATATATGCGTTGGTACCCGGTTTCCCAAAGTGATTGATTACGGCTTGTGCTAATTTGGCACCTAGGTTTGAAGCATGTTCAATAACTGGATGGAATTCTAGACGATCTAATAGCTCGTTATCAACTAGAATAGCCCCTGACTTCACTGGACCAATGCCCCCTCCACGGCCTACGGCAGTGTCAAGGTCTTTGGTTAAATGATGCTCTTCTAATAATGATAAAACATCTTGGGAACGCATTTCAAACTGATCAAAAACATGTGGAAAATGACTGATTTCCTCATTAGTATAGAGAATTTCATCTTTCCAGATTTCTTGATCGTTTTCAAAATAAGCTATCTTAGTTGATGTAGCTCCCGGATTAATGACAATAATTTTGTTCATTTTATTCCCCCTTATCCATCATTAACTGAGCTAATAGAATAGAGGCATATTTTTCACTAGCCGAAGCACTTCTCGAAGTTAAGATAATCGGTACGCGCGCTCCCATTATAATACCAGCCATCTCGCCGTCACCAAATAGCAAGAGTGACTTGGATAGACTATTACCAGCGACAATATCTGAAGCAATGATTAAATCAGCATCTCCTCTAATTGCTCCAGACCAATTTTTTTCTGCTGCACTTGTCGGTGATAAACTAATATCTAAAGATAAGGGGCCTTCTATAATTGCCTGCGAATTATCTGACTCCTCAGCGATTTCAGCAAAGTTAACAGAAGATGGCAATTTAGGAATTAAGGTTTCAGCTGCAGATAACAGAGCTACTTTAGGCTTTTCTACACCTAATTTGTGAAATACTTCCACTCCATGTTGGATAATTGTTTTATACTCTTCTTTATTCGGTTGCAAAACCATGCCACCATCACTTATGCCTAACAAACGATCAAGTTTGGGAATGGATAAAACGGCCATGTGGGTTAATAAGCCACTTTTGACAATTCCTGTCTCTTTAGCAACGACTTGTTTCAATAACTTTCCGGTGGAAAGCTTCCCTTTCATAATCGCACCAGCTTTACCTTCACGGACTAAACGAACTGCTTCAAAAGCTGCCTGTGAGTCGTTGGATTCGTCAATGATTTCGTAATCTTCTGCTGATAGTTGATAATTTGCAATGATTTTTTCTAATTGCTCCTTATCATCAATAAAGATCATCTTCAAGCCTTCTTCTTGAATGGCTTTTTTTGCACTTTTCATTACCTCATCGTCTGCAGCTTTTACTACAGCTAGGACGAATTTGTTTTTGCTAGATCTTTCTTTTTGTTTGAAGGACTTAATTTGTGAAATGAACGACATAACTTTCCTTCTTTCTTACTTTGTTTTTATAATTCTAAACGATAATCTTCCTCGGTTACTAATGGCACCGCTTGGGTAAAAACGTATTTAAAGACGAAGCCTAAACTAACAGGAACTACCACAAAAGCAACAAAAGTAATTAGGAGGTTTATCAATGAGAAACCACCACTTACTAAGTTCAGATGATTTATCGGACCAACCAGTCCACTAAAACCAAATCCTGCACTCATCGGTGTTCCTTGAATATTGAACAAAGCAGCCATCATCCCACAGACTGCAGCATTACATATAATCGGAATCATTGTCTTAGGATTTTTAACCACAATGGGCATTGACATCTTAGGTGAACCAATAAAGTGGGCCAAGGCTGTTCCTGAACCATTTACATTCCATCCCATAATAGCTAATCCAAAACCACAAGCACAAATACCAAGGTTTCCAGCTCCCGAGCCTATACCTGAAAGTCCTACAGCTAAAGCAATTCCTACCGTTGTAATTGGAGAGACTATCAAGATCGAAAAAACAATAGCAATTAAAATACACATTATAATCGGTTGAAGTGTTAATAAGCTAGCCACGCCTTGTCCAATTAGCACAGTAATACCTTTGACATAAGGCAAAATCCAATGGCCTATACTCCCTACTAAAGCTAACATTAAAGTGGGAATTACAATAATTGTGTATGATTTTAGCTTGTTTCCAATTAATAATATCACAAAAGCAGCTAATGCAGATGTTAAGCCGACATTAATGACGTCCCCTGTTCCATTCAGGGTAAGGGCGCCACCAACGAATTGAACCGCACCCCCTCCATACATTGCAGCTAGACCAATTGAGGCAGCTTGGATTGGATTAAATTTAAAATTCAATCCAATCATGACACCACTGACTAATCCTAGCATAGAGTTTGACATGGCCAGAACACCTAATAAAGGTGATCCCGGCGCGATAGCTCTAACCAGTTCTGTTAAGAGGGCGCCAGGAATTAATACGATTACCGTACCTAGAGCTAAACCATTAAGAATATTCATTGCAAATTGTTTACCGGTCATTTTATTTTCCATCATATAAATCTCCTTTTAATTTGCTATTGGTGAATTCCTTGATCTAAAAGTATTTCAGCAGCATCCATTATGGTTTCTGTTAGGCTTGGGTGGTTATGAATTGTTAATACCAAATCTTCAGCTGTCATTAAATTTTCAATTGCCAAGGTGATTTCTCCAATTAATTCACTTACTTCTGGACCAACCATTTGAGCCCCTATCAAACGATTTGTTTCTTTATCGGAGATTAAACGAACAAATCCTTCTTTTTCATTCATTGATAGAGCACGACCATTGCTTTGGAACATGAATTTTGCTTTTTTGACATTGATTCCTTGATCCTTAGCTTGTTTTTCAGTTAATCCGACTGTCGCAATTTCTGGATAAGTATAGCAGACTGTTGGAATAACTGAATAATCAACTGCTACTCCTGCATGACCAGCAATTGCTTCAGCTGCAACTTTTGCTTCATAACTCGCTTTATGAGCTAAAGCCGGTCCTGCGACAATATCGCCAATCGCGTATATGTTATTTTTATTGGTTTGTCCTTTCTCATTAACTGGAATTAAACCTTTATCATCAACCTTAACTCCGGCCAACTCTAAACTTAAGAGATCCGTATTAGGAACTCTTCCTACTAAAACCGCTACTTTATCAGCTGAAAGGTCTTCTTTTTTCTCTTTAACAGAATATGAAACGGTCACTTTTCCTTCTTTGTCTACTGCTGATTCAACGGTTGCTTTAGTAATTATGTCAATACCCTTGTTTTTCATCTGTTTAATAACTGGCTTGGTCAAATCACTTTCAAAACCATTAAGAATTCGATCACTTGCTTCAATGACTGTTACCTTAGTACCTAAATTAGCATAGGCTCCGGCCAATTCCATTCCGATATAGCCGCCACCAATTATAATTAAGGATGCTGGAAGTTCTTTTAAATTAAGTAGTCCTGTCGAATCAATAATGTTTTCACTAAATGGTAGACCTGAAAGTTCAATTGGACGACTACCAGTAGCTATAATCACATTCTTAAACTGATAGGTCTCGCCCATTTCTCCTTCTTTTACAACATGAACAGTCTGGTCAGAAGTAAACATTGCTTCGCCATGGATTATTTCCACTTTATTCTTTTTCAATAAGGCTTGAACGCCAGCTGTTAGTTTTTTGACTACTTCATTATTCTTCCAATCTTGTAGAGCCGTAAAATCCAGACTTGCGTCTCCATATTCTAATCCATAAGGCGTTTTGTTTTTAGTCTTAACGTATTCATTTCCGACCGTAATCATTGCTTTTGAAGGAATACAACCAACATTTAAGCATACTCCCCCTATTTGATCTTTCTCAATGATGAGTACTTTCTGACCTGTTTGTGCCGCTCGAATGGCGGCAACATATCCTCCCGGTCCAGATCCAATTACAATCGTATCAGCTTCTTTTGCAAAATCTCCTACTACCATTTGTCAATCACCCTTCCGATAATAATAAATCTGGATTATTTAGGTATTCTTTCATTAAATTAATTGCTTTTTGAGCGGTTACACCATCCACTACTCGATGGTCAAAAGCAAAAGATAATTTTAACACAGGTTTTAATACTGGATTCTTCTCTTCATCTGGTAAGAATTGTTCTTCAATTCGACCTACACCCAAAATAGCTACTTCAGGTTGGTTAATAATAGGTGTAGACCAAACTCCACCTGTTGCTAAGCCACCCACATTGGTTAAAGTCATAGAGCCATTATCCATATCTGTTGTTTCTAACTCTCCATTTTGAGCTTTATCCGCTAGAGTTTGGATTTCTTGAGCTATTTCAAATAGACTCTTTCTTTCTGCGTTACGAATCATAGGAACATATAAGCCTTTAGGAGTGTCGGTAGCTACGCCAATATGATAGTAATTATGGTAATATATTTCTCCCTTTTCAAGATTCATAGAAGCGTTTAGTTCTGGGAAACGTTTCAACATAGCCACTAGAACTTTCACAAAATATGCAGAATAGGTTAACTTAATATCTTTATTCTTAGCAATTTGTTTCATTCGATTACGATGTTCCACTAAAGCTGAAACTTCTACTTGATCAAATACCGTTACGTGAGGTGAAACTCGCTTACTTTCAACCATGGCTTTAGCAATTACTCTACGCATCATGCTCAGTTTTTCCACTCGATCTTCAGCCATTGCTTCAGTAGCTACTGGAGTCGCGCTAGAAGTAGACACTTGATTTTCAACGACTGCTTGACTTACTTGTTTATTTGAAGTTTCTTCGCTAGGGGCTACAGTTTGACCTGTTTCTAAGAAATGATCGATATCTTCTATCGTAATCTTACCGTGATTTCCTGTGCCGATTACTTTCGAAAGGTCAACCCCCTTGCTACGAGCATATTTACGTACTCTAGGAATAGCCATCTTACGAATATCATCCGATACAGCTTCCGTTCTATTAGTATCTTTTTCTTCCACTAGATCCACTGTATCTGATGTATTGGAGCTGTTTTCTTCAACCAGATTATCTTGAGAATCTGGTTGAGCAACATTTTCTACTTGGCTCCCCACTTCCTCTCCTTCAAGAGCTATATCGGCAATAGGCTTGCCTACTAAAGCAATTTCACCTTCTTCAGCATATAGCTTAGAAATTGTTCCGGATACAGGTGAAGGCAATTCAACAGCAGCTTTATCACTTTGTATTTCCAAAATGATTTGGTCTTCTTCAACCTTATCTCCAACTTTAACATGCCAGGTGAGCACTTCTGCTTCATGAGTACCTTCACCAGCATCAGGTAATATAAATTGATACATCAAAATGCCTCCTTTTAGAATTTAAATGTTTCTAGAGCCTGTTCATAGATATCATTCTCATCTGGTATCCAAACTGACTCCGCTGCCCCAAAGGTATAAACAGTATCAGGTGAGGTTACACGCGCAACAGGTGCATCTAAATCCATAAAGCAACGTTCACTAATATCTGAAGCTATCTGACCAGCAATTCCTGCAAGTCGTTGCGATTCTTGTAAAACAACTGCACGATGAGTTTTTGCAATCGAAGACTGAATTGTTTCAAAGTCATAAGGAGCTACGGTACGTAAATCGATTACTTCTGCTTCAATTCCTTCTTGTGCTAATTTGTCAGCAGCCTTAACTGCCAACCCTACCATTAGTCCATAGCCAATTAAAGTAATATCTTTTCCTTTACGGACTACATTCGCCTTATCTAACGGTACAGTATAATATTCTTCAGGTACTTCGCCTTTAACTGAGCGATATAATTTTAAATGTTCTAAGAAAACAACTGGATCGTTCGATTCAACAGATGAAATGAGTAAACCTTTTGCGTCATAAGCAGAAGAAGGAATAACTACACGTAAGCCAGGAACTTGAGCCATCATTCCTTCCAATGAATCAGAGTGTAATTCAGGTGTGTGAACTCCCCCACCATATGGAGCACGAATGGTTACAGGCATTTGACGAGTTCCACCATAACGAAAGCGAAAACGAGAAATTTGAGCCACTAGAGGATCCATTGCTTCTAAGATAAAACCAGAAAATTGTATTTCTGGAATAGGACGAAAACCTTCTGTAGCCAAACCTGTTGCCATGCCTAAGATAGCTGATTCTGCTAACGGTGTGTCAAACACACGATTTTTCCCAAATTCTTCTTGTAATCCATCGGTAATTCTGAAAACACCTCCGTTTAAACCGACATCTTCACCAAATATTAAGGTTTTGTTGTCACGGCTTAAAACTTCTTTAAGTCCTGCTGTAATTGCTTGTGCTAGTGTTAATACTGCCATCTTATCTCATCTCCTTTGCTTCATACTTCTTAATTTGTTCTAAAATACTTGGCGGAGTCACTTCAAACATGTTCTTCAAGAAATCAGAAACTTTTTGAGCAGGCTCTTGTGCCATACGTGCCATCGCTTCTTTCACTTCACTCTTCAAATCTTCAATGACTTGATTTTCTTTTTCTTCTGACCATAAGCCTTTTTCTGTTAAATAATTGCGAAGACGAATAAGTGGATCTTTTGCCATCCATTCTGCTAGTTCATCGTCTCCACGATAACGTTTTGGATCATCCGACATCGTATGCGGTCCAAAACGATAAGTCAAGGCTTCAATTAATACAGGACCGTTACCCGCTATCGCATATTCACGTGCTTTCTTGACTGTTGCATACATTGCGACTGGATCCATGCCGTCTACTTGTACAGCAGTAATACCTGCTGCAACCGCTTTTTGAGCCAAGGTTTGAGCAGCTGTTTGTTGTGCCACTGGAACAGATATACCATATCTATTGTTTTGAACAACTGTAATTAATGGTGCTTGATAAGCTCCTGCGAAGTTGATTCCTTCATAGAAGTCACCTTGTGACGTTGCTCCATCTCCACAAAGAGCCAGTACAACTGATTTTGAATCGTTGAATTTTTTACCAATGGCTACACCCGCTGCTGGAGGTAAAGTTCCTCCTACCATTACTTGGGGAGCATATGCATTAAAATCCTGCTCAAATTGGTTACCTGCAACATGGCCCTTATACCATAGGAACCCTTGATACATAGGCAATCCGTGACGAATCAATACTCCTAAATCTCTATAAGTCGGAACTAAGAAATCATCACGAGTTAAGGCAGCTAATGAGCCGAATTGACTCGCTTCTTGCCCTCCTGCCGTTGCATAATTTCCCAAGGCTCCTTGGCGATTTAAAATAATTGTTCTCTCATCAAGAGCACGACCCCAAACAATATCTTCCATCAAAGATACTAACTCTTCATCTGTTATTGATTTCAATGTTTCTGGATCAACAACTTTTCCATTTTCGTCTAAAACTTGAACCATTTCAAAAGGTTTGGCATACTGATCAACAACTTGGTTAAAGTCAACACTACTTAGCTTCTTCACCATGTTTTCACTACCTTCCATTATATTTTTTATTAAGCGCTTACAATTTTATTATAAGTTTTGTTTCAATAAAGGTAAAATACATAAAATCTATGATGCTATTGATTTTATCCTCAAGCTAAACAAAACCCTTAAAATAATTGACAAAGAGCTGTCTTCTCTTGGTTTACATTTTGGTGGTGTGTTTCTCGACTAATTGATCGAGATCATTTTCTAATTCATTTCCAATGACTTGACGATAGCTATAAGGATCATCCAAAGAAAAATAAAAATAGTTATCCCTTAAATAAGCTAAATTTTTCCCTACTTTAACTTTCAATTGCCATTCATTTTGTCTGAAAACAACCACTCCGATATTTTCTGGTGTATTAAGTCCTCCACAATTTAATCGTTCATGAATATATCGGCTCTTAACAATGTCTCCTTCATAGATCAGTTTACCACTCTTTTTAGCTGTCTTTTCAAACAAAGCCGTCGAATACATCAAGCAGTCACCTTCTGATAATTTCCATAGATTTGCTTCACTTTGACCGGCTAATACCCCCTCAAATTGATTTGTCCCCTTCTCAATAACTTGATCAAAATAACTCATTTGACGTTTTTCATCAAACCAAACTCTTGCTTTCATTTTTCCTTCCTACCCCCTATATAAAAATTAGATATACAAAATTGTATATCTAATTTTTATCTTAATTTACTCGATTTTTGGTTGTTCCAGTTTTAATGACATCTAATGTAGCGTTTAGGCCGCCTTCTACTAAGTTTTTTACTGATTCATCCGTATAAAATGCAATATGAGGAGAATAAATCACCTTAGGATGGTCTAATACTTTTACAAAGACTTCATCTTCAATTTCCTTGTCTGAAAAATCTTTGGGAATATAAGGCGCTTCATGTTCATAGGTATCCAGTCCAGCTCCTAATAGGATGCCCTCATCTAAAGCATTTAGTAGTGCCGTCGTATCAATTACTGATCCTCTTGCCATATTTAATAAGACTGCTCCTTGCTTAAACTTCTTAAACATCTTCTCATCAAATAAGTGGTGATTTTCCTCAATAGCAGGTATGTGTAAAGAAACAATATCTGCTTGTTCTACTGCCTGTTCTATCGAAGATTGATACTCTAATAAATCCTTCAGTTCATCATTTGGGTATAAATCATATCCAACTATTTTAGCGCCCATCCCTTTAAAAATTTGTGCGACACATTGGCCAATATGACCGGTACCGATAATTGCAACGGTCATATTTCCGATTACTCGACCTCTAATATTTGGTGTCCAAGAAAAATTATGCTTCTTCACTTGTTCTTGAATAGCATCATAATGCCGAATAAGATTCATCGCCGTCAAAGCTGACCATTCTGCAATTGATTCTGGTGAGTAAGTAGGGACATTGGAAACGATCAAATGATGACGTTTAGCCATTTCCAAATCATACATATCCACTCCAGCACTTCTTTGAGCGATCTGTTTAATGCCAAATGCCTCTAACTTAGCATAAATCGATTGCTCTAAAGGAGCCACTTGGGATAAGGTGACCCCATCATACCCTTCTACTTGGTAAATTGTCTTTTCAGTTAAAATATCTTGCAACATCTTAACTTCTACATTGGCTTTATTGGCCCAAGCCTCAACTATCGGTCTTTCTTCATCCCGGATACCAAATGCGATTATTTTTGTCATAATGACTCTCCTTTCTTTTTCACACTTATTCTATAAATAAACGTTTTTAAATACAAACAATTACTCTTTTTTTACAAAGTATCTCCACAGCCTAAAATTTTTGGTCTAAGCTCGAAGTCTCAATAGAAAAAACCTCCTTTTATAAGATTGTGATGGCCACAAAACAATCACAAACAGGAGGTCCCTTATAGAAAAATTTAACACAAAACGAATGACTGCACTCGCACAAGGTGAGTCTGTTCAGTAATTTTGCGCCTAGCCTTAGAAGATGCCATTAACTTTTTGCTGAAGAAAGAGCGGTCGATCCTTCTTAATTTAAAAAATAGGAAGCCGAAGGCTAACAAAAACACCCCATAAAAAGATTATGTTTGTCTTCATTGTGGCCCTGCTTTTGCTCCTATTATACGTGGAAATGATTCAAAAGAAGCAATTAATCAACAAATCCAGCGAATCAGCAAAGTGAAAGAACAATTTCCTCATACAGCAGCTCTGGAGAAAACGATTTTTTGTTATATCACAGAGTATGATGCAAAGTTCAGACATCGGATACATGAAGCTTTGATAAAGTCCGCTTCAAACTTCAACACCTTGTGGATCAAAAAGGAGCTGTTCACAAAAAAATAAAAAGAGAGCTAACAATGCGCTAAGTAGCTTGAATGGATGAGTCAGCGCCCTTTGCTTCCCTCGCTTTTTAGCTGAGCATACTTGCAAGGCAAATATTCAATCATATCAATGCAATCGACAGCTCATCAAAATGCGAGCTGACTATTAGAAAAGAGTAAAAATGCTGGTCTGTTTATTATAATTTTGCGATCTAGCTTACACTATTAATTTGACACTAAGAAAATCATAATAAAATTGACTCCCTTCTAAAATCTTTGAAAGGCAAAGTAATTAAATTCTTTGATCCATGAAATGCATTATTGCCAGAAACTATTAGCAAGAATCTTTCTGAAAAAAATCAATGATAAGCATCCGCAAGAAACAGGATAGCCATTTCTTTTACTGTTGAAATATTAATACTGTCCTTAGCGATAATAAGTTTGGGTGAGTTTCAACAATTTAGTCTTGACAGTTTCTGTTAATTGTTCTTTCGTCATACGCCATTTCCAGTTTCCTCCTAATGTTGCAGGAGTGTTCATTCGTGATTGGTTATCTAGGTCCAAAAGATCTTGCATACGAAAAATTGCTAAGTAAGATCGTGACATAGCAATTCCACGATTTAGACAATCAGCTATACTTTCGTCTTTTAATTCTCCTAGATAATTTTTTATTTTATCTAAAGACGCCGGACTCGCTGTATCTTGTGCCCATCCCCTAGCTGTTTCATTGTCATGAGTGCCAACATAAGCTATTGAATTGTGTGGATAGTGGTGGGGGAGATCTGGTGAGTCACCCACTTCCTCAAAACCAAACTGTAAGATTTTCATCCCAGGAAAACCGGTCGCTTCTCGCATAGCAATCACGTCAGCTGTCATAAAACCTAAATCTTCAGCGATAATATTTAAGTCTCCTAACGCTTCATTGACAGCAGCAAACAAATCACAACCTGGTCCTTTAGACCATGCTCCTTCAGCGGATGTTTTAGCCGAAAGCGGAACTTGCCAAAAAGACTCAAACCCTCTAAAATGGTCGATTCGCACCCAGTCGTAAAGTTTAAAACTCTCTTTAAAACGTTGAACCCACCATTTATAATTTTGTTGACGATGATATTCCCAGTCATAAATTGGATTGCCCCAAAGTTGTCCATCGGTGGAAAAGTTGTCAGGTGGCGTTCCTGCTACTAGAGTCGGATTGCCCTCTCTATCGACTTTGAATAATTCTGGATGGGTCCACATTTCTACGCTATCTCTCGAGACATAGATCGGCATATCTCCAATAATCTCAATCCCTTTTTGATTGGCATAGGCTTTTAAGGATTGCCATTGTTGGTAAAAAAAGAATTGGGTTATTCGATAATAATCAAGTCGTTCAGCTAAATCTAAACGATAGCTAGCTATAGCATCAGCCTCCCGTTTTCTTGCTGGTTCATCCCACTCATACCAAGCTTTAAGATCAAACGTTTCTTTAATCGCCATATATTCAGCAAAAGGATTTAACCAATCCTGATTTTCTTGTATAAATTGTTGGTAGCTATCACTTAGATTCTTGTTTTTAAAACGTTGAACGGCACTTTCCAAGATAGTTTGGCGACTTTTAAAGATTAAAGCATAGTCCACTGACTTTCTATCTTGACCGAAGTCGATTCCTTCTATATCTTCTAACGTTAATAAATCTTCTTTTTGCAGTATGTCTAAATCAATAAAATAAGGATTTCCGGCATAAGCTGAAAAAGATTGATAAGGTGAATCTCCATAAGAAGTCGTTGTTAGAGGTAATATTTGCCAGTATTTTTGTTTAGTATCCGATAGAAAATCAACAAAATCATAAGCTGCTTGCCCAAAGGATCCAATTCCATAATCGTTGGGTAGCGAAGATATATGCATTAAAACCCCACTTGAACGTTCCATCTTTTCCTCCTTTGATTTAATCATTTGTTTATATTGCTTGTTCTTTTACATTCAGTCCTTCCCCACTCATCTATTAGTAATAGTCAACCATGACTTATACCATTATCTTGAGTCTGCTCTACTTTATATTTTCTCCCATCCTTAATAGAGTATGTTCATTATACCCATTCTGGCCCATTTTTCACTAATCCTTTATTCATCTAGATAGGTGATTATTTTTTTCCATTCTAAAAACAAATCATCTAAACGAAATCGCGCATTGGCTGGACTAGTAGAAGATAATTTAATTCCCCTAATACCCATATCTTTTGCATGATATTTTTGATAATACTTATAAGAAGTAGTTCCATTACAGAAAACTTGCTGAATAGATGCTTTGTCAAAAATCATTTTTAAATTAGAAGGAATTACATTTTTAATGCTAGCGTCACTCGAACCGACAATATCGCATTGATATATCGAATCATAAACGGCAATTTTATGATTCATTAAAAATTTTCTTCTTTCTTCTATATTGGAACTTAATGCTTCATTAAATAGTTTTTCCATTAAAGGCCAAAAACGGTTTTGTGGATGTCCATAGAAAAAACCATACTCTCTCGTTTTCACTGAAGGGAATGAGCCTAAGATTAAGATTTTAGAGTCCTTTTTATAGAATGGCTTCAAGGGATGAATAATTGTTTGATAATCCTTTTTGCTGTCTTTAGTCATTGAATATTTCCTCCTCTCGATGACTTTATTATCCATCTAACTTGCTGTCTATCATTTCTAGCTCACATTTTCTCACTTAATCAAAAAGGCTTTCCTTTAGCAAAAAGGCACAAGACTTATTGTTGAATTACTTTCAGATCTTCTCCCTTCTACTTACTTGAGTAAGCTCAGGATTTGTTTTTTGATGAAATACATAATAGCTTCTAACTAATCCTATTTTTGACTTTTAATGCGTCAATAAATTGCTATCTTTTCTTATTTACATTTTAAATGATTGATTGTTTGATAACAAATTTTACGGTTAGGACTTTCAAGTCAAAAAGAACCAGGAACGTTTTACAGTGTCGCTGGTTCAATTCTTTTAACGGTCTTGTAGAAATTTAGGATAGAAATATTTTTTAGATTTTTATCTTTAATGTTACCCTAGTTAATTGATCATCACTGGTATAGCTTAGGCCATAAGCTTCTCCGTAGAGGATTTTCAGTCTTTGATCCACATTAGCCATACCTATACCGCCTAGTTTAGGCTTTGGTTTGTTTGAATGCTCTTTACCTTTAAATCCTATCCCATCATCTTCCACTTGAATCATTAAAGCGTTCGCTCCAATCCTGGAAGTAATTTGGATATGCGACTGGCCTTTTTTAGTTTTAATACCATGATAAATAGCATTTTCAACAATCGGTTGAATAATTAACTTAGGTACTAAAATTTCGCCTGTATTTGCTCCAAGCGAAATATCGTAATCAAATTTATCATCATACCTAATCTTTTGGATGTTCATATAATTTTTAACCTGCTCTACTTCTCTCTTCAATTCAATAACGTCCTCGTCCACACTCAAGGTGGTCCGTAATAAACTACCTAAAGATTGAATAACTTCGACAGCTTGATCTTTTTCTCCTAGTTCAACCAGCCATAAAATAGTATCCAAAGTGTTATAGATAAAATGTGGGTTAATTTGACTTTGAAGGGCTTTTAATTCATAAGTACGCTTAGCTTTTTCCTTTTCTTCAATTGCCTCTGTCAATTTTTTTACCCGATTTAATAACAAATTATACTCCAAGGTCAGTTCTCTGATTTCTAGAGAAGCTTGTTGGTTTACCGGGATATTCGAAAATTCTTGATTCACTTTTTTCATCTCATCAATTAAGTCCACAATAGGATTGGTGACTTTTTTTGATACGAAAATCGAAAGAAAAATACTTGAAAGTAGAATTAAAAAAGCCCAGATAAGCATTTCGGTAATCAGCTTTCTATTTAGAATGTAAATTTCTTCAGGACTTCTAACTTGCGTCAATTGCCAATTTGTATTCGGAACATAGATTGATGAAATAATGTAATCTTCTTTGTTAAAAGCACTCGAATCTTCAATAATAGCAAGGTAATTGGCCTTTTCTTTTAGCGAATCACCATTCATCTGTTCAGAATCAAAAATCAGCTGCTTATTTTCATCTACAATAAAGGCAAAACCATTTTCCCCTAAATTTACCGTAGAAATATAATCTTCAATAAACTTATAGGAGACATCTATGATAGAAAGTCCTTGAAATTGTCTATTAGCATCTTCGATTTTATGACTCAAGGAAATGACTCGTTCACTTTTATTCATGGTAAAGCCCGAATGATTTTCACGAGTAATTTGAGCCATGTTATTCGACTTTAAAGCTGTTTGGTACCAGTCTTCATTCAACACCGACGCTTTACTTTCCATTACACTTCCGGTTTGAGTAATTAACTGACCGGATTGAGTAATTATCATAATATTTTTTATAATGTTATCGCTCGATTTTATTAAATCAAGCGTGCTTTTTAAAGCACTCTCATCAATTGCTTGCTCCTGATCACTATTTAATTCGGGGGTCATGGCTAATAAACTATTTAAACTTTTCATCTTCTCAAGATAAGAAGCAATATATAAACTAGCCGTCTTCAACTGCTGACTGTTTTCCATTTCGATATTTTGCTTAATAATTTTAACTGAAGACCTATAATTAGCATAAGATAATATTAAAACGATCATCATTGAAATACTGAAAAAGTATACACTGATTTTTCGGTCAAATCGGTTGCGCATTGTTTTCATTTTTTTGCCTGCCTAAACTGTTTGGGGGTGATTTGATAATATTTTTTGAATTTAGTGATAAAATAATTGACATCTTCGATTCCGATCTCATGCGCAATCTCATAGTTCTTTTTATCGCTTGATAGTAAAAGTAGCTTTGCTTTCTCCATACGTCGTTTATTGATATAGTCCTGAAAGCTCATTCCATAGTAATCTTTGATCAAAACAGACAAATAATTACTATTATAGCCGATTGCTTCCGCCATCTGACTAAGCGACAAATCAGCTTGAAATATATGTTTATCCAAATAGTCTTCAATCAAATCTGAGCGTTTAACCCTATCGACTTCTTCAGGAACTAATGCCTGAATTTCATCTTTTTGACGTTTTTCTTTTATCTTAGTAATCGCTGTTTGTAAGATGAACTCAATGTCTTTTTTGGATACTGGTTTCAAAATATAATCATCCACTTTAGCTCGAATAGCCTTTTGCATGTATTCAAAATAATCGTAACCTGTTAAGATAATAATATAAATTTGGGGATAATTAGCCTTGACAGATTCAGCCACACTCAAGCCATCCAGCTTAGGCATATTAATATCTAGAAGCAAAATATCAGGGTGAAAGTCTTCTACCACATTTAAAGTTTCTTCACCATCTTCTGCTTCATAAACGTCTGAAATGCCTAAATCTTCTAATGGAATTAATTGTTTAATACCCCTGCGAATGATTGATTCATCATCAGCTATCAATAATTTCAACATAATAACCTACTTCACAAAATTTATTAAGGATTCATAGCCTGCAGCTTTCATTTCTTCTAATGGGATAAAATCAATTGAAGCACTATTAATACAGTACCTCAAACCGCCTAATTCTTCAGGCCCATCTTCAAACACATGACCTAAATGTGAATCGCCTGCACGGCTTCTAACCTCGATTCTACTCATATTATAACTTAAATCTTCATTATATGTTACAACTTCCTTAGCGATGGGGCGAGAAAAAGATGGCCAGCCACAGCCAGAATCAAACTTATCTTTTGAACTAAAGAGAGGTTCACCCGTAGCTACATCGACATAAATTCCCGCTGCTTCATTATCCCAATATTCGTTAGAAAAAGAAGACTCTGTATCATTTTTTTGCGTTACTTTATATTGTATGGCTGTTAATTTATCTTTGAGCTCTTGATCACTTGGCTTTGGATATAGAGCCGGATCAATTAAAGGTTCATTAGCCTTATTCAAATCAATATGACAATAGCCATTGGGGTTTTTCTCTAAATAATCTTGATGATATTCTTCAGCTGGATAGAAATCTTTCAATTCTTCTACTTCTACTTGAATGGTTTTACGATATTTGGCCTGTTCTTTATCTAAGCGAGCTTGAATGATCGCTTGATCAGTAGTTTCAGTAAAATAAATACCTGTGCGGTATTGAACACCGCGGTCATTTCCTTGACGGTTCTTACTCGTTGGATCAACTACTTTTAGATAATAATCTAACAGTCCATCTAAAGAAATGCGCTCCGGATCATAGGTCACCTCAACCGTTTCGGCATGGCCCGATCCTTTAATCACTTCTTCATAACTTACTTCCCTCTTGTTTCCATTCGCATAGCCACTGATTACATCTGCAACACCGTAGACTCTTTCCATATAGGCTTCAACACCCCAGAAACAGCCACCGGCTAAATAAATTTTTTTCAAATCAGCAGAAGAATAATCGATGTCTTTGTTAGGGTTCACTTTGCTTTTAGCTTTCTCTTGATCCAATATGGCGTCAATTTCAGCTAATTTACTGTCATTCACTTTATTGTTAGAACTCACTTGTGAACAAGCGACTAAAAATAGGGCAAACGCCAATAAAACGAATATCTTTTTCATCTTAATTCTCCTTTGCTAAGGCTTCAAACAATTGAGTTAATGTTTCTTTGCGAATTTCACCTGGAATAATCTTTACTGGCACCCCTTGACTATCAATCAAGGCATTAGTTGGCATTGAACGTACTCCATAATTAGCAAAGGTCTGGCCCTCTTCATCTAAAAGTACTTTCATATTATTGTATTCTAGCGAATTAAACCACTCCATAAAATCTTCTTTGTTTTTCTCCCCGTTATAACCAGGAGAAACAATCGTTACAACTTCAAAGTCATTTTCTTGACCAGCTAAAGTATTTAAATCTTCTAAGCCAGCTAAACAAACCGGACACCAGGATGCCCAAAACTTGACATAAACTGGCTTGCCTTTTTGTTCTGCTAAAGAATAATCTTTTCCCTTTAAATCTTTTAAGGTGAAATCATAAGCACTTTCTCTTTTTGAAGATATGCTTGAATCCTCTGAAACTTTATTTGTCTTTTTAAGCTCTTGGGCTGAATTGTTCGATTCGCCATCTGTAGTCTCTTGGTTGGAAGCTAAGGCACAACCACTTGCGATTGAAGCGACAGCTAGTAATAATATAAATTTTTTCATTTCATTTCCTCCTAATTGAATAAGTTATTAAAATAAGCGACTAAGTTGGGAAGTTGATTGGTCATTAGGACGATTCCCATTATCATTACCAAGAAGCCACCTGTTCGTTTGATGGTTACCAGATGTTTTTTGAAAAAGCTAACACGGTCTAACATATAAGTGGATAGAATCGCCATAATCAAAAAGGGAATCATTAGCCCTAATGAGTAAATTAACATCAAGAAGGCTCCGTAAAATTGAGTATCTCCGCTGGCGGAAGTGACTAAAACAGCTCCTAATATTGGTCCTACACAAGGTGTCCAGCCAAGACTAAAGGAAACACCCATCAGATAGGTTCCTAAGGCTTTTTTCTGTTTTACATTCACTTGAATTCCACGCATACGATCCAGTTTTTTAAAGTGGATGATATCCATTTGGTGGACACCCAGTAAAAAAACTAAAAAGCCTGCAAAGATTAAAATGGAAGAATTATTTAAAGCTTGGCCTAACCATCCTGCGCCAAAACCTAAAATAATAAAACTGGTTGAAAGTCCTAATACGAAGGACATGGTTTTAATAATGCCTCCCTTATTGATTTCGAACTTGCCAATTTTTAATTTTTGATATTCTCCTGCTTCATCCGTCATAAAACCAATATAGACTGGAATTAAGGGGAAGGTACAGGGTGCAAAAAATGACAATAATCCGGCAACAAACACGGAACTGAGTAAAATGTTTTCTCCTATCATAATGTTTTCCTTTCAAAAATGTATTTTTTCTTTATAGCTTAATTATAGAAGTAAGACGAAAGGATTATAATCGAAGATCGTTTTAAAAAACTTTAATTTGATTGTATTATTTATTATTTAATACAATTTATACTTTTCATATAAAAAAGAGCTATTCCAATTCCTTATTGAAGAAAATTGGAACAGCTCTTAATTTCATTGGTTTAAAATCTTATTTATTGAGTTTTGTTAATAAAGCTACCGTCTCCACATGATTAGTGAATGGGAAAAGATCAACCGGTTGAATACTTTTGACTTGATAGCCCGCTTGAGCAAGTAGTTGACAATCACGCGCTTGGGTAGCTGGATTACAAGAAACATAGACAATCTTAGCTGGATCTTGTTCCACTAAGCTTTCAATAAACTGAGGATCCAATCCCTTGCGCGGTGGATCCACTGTCACCACATCAAAACGAATGGCTTCTTGATTCCATCTTGCTAGCCAATCTTCTGCTAAACCCGCTTCAAAATGCACATTATCTATCTGATTGATTTCGGCATTTTTCTCAGCCATTTCGACGGCTTCAACCACTACTTCCATGGCATAGACCGCTTGAGCATGTTTGGCAAGCGCTAAGGATAAGGTGCCTATGCCACAATAAGCGTCCAATACAGTCTCACTGCCATCTAGTTCTGCTGCTGCAATAGCCAGCTGATATAAACGCTCAGCTTGAGGAGTATTAATTTGATAGAAAGATTGTGGTGATATTCGGAAAGTCATCTCTAACATCTGATCTTCAAAATACTCTTTTCCCCATAAACAATAAGTCTCTTTTCCCATAATAACATTTGTTTTGGCGGGATTAATATTTTGAATAATTGATACCAGCTGAGGAATTTTTTTAATCATCTCTTGAATTAATTCTTCAAGTTGAGGAATTTTTTTAGCTTTAGAAACTAAAATGACCATTAATTGACCACTATAATGGCCTTTTCTTACAATTAAATGACGCATGCAGCCTTTGTGAGCTTGCTCATCATAAGCCGGAATGTGGTACTTTCTTAAAAGGTCCCGAACCATTAGAATCGCTTGATCAATAGCGGGATCTTGAATATGGTAGTCTTCAACTGGAATGAGGTCGTGACTATTTTTTCGAAAGAATCCCGTTTCTAACTTACTTTTAACCATCCGAACTGGAATTTGAGCCTTATTACGGTATCCCCATGGATCATCCATACCCATAGTCGGTTGAATGGTCAATTCTTTAAAATGCCCAATACGTTCAAAAGCATCTCTCACAACCTTTTCTTTAAATGCTAACTGTGCCTCGTAAGACAAGTGTTGTAAGGTCATCGTTCCCGTTTGACGCCCGATATCATCGGTTATGGCTACTCGGTCAGGACTTTTATTTACTACTTTTTCTAACTTTCCAAAGCCATATTTTTTTCCGATTTTTATGACTTTAAATTCAATGTCTTCTTGCGGTAAGGCTCCTTCAATAAAGAATGGAAAGCCCTCAATTTTAGCGACACCCAACCCTTCATGAGTTAAATCTTCTACTCTTGCTTGTAAGAGTTGGTTTTTTTCAAAATTATTTGCCATGTATTGCTCCTCTGTTATTTACCTTAGGTTTTGGTTAAAAAGTTTGGGTCTTGAAGTGAAAGGACTAAATAGAGGATTAACTCTCTTTTAACTTAGCAATTTCTAACTCCAATTGTTTTATTTTTTGCTTAAATTGACTTCGTCTCTGCATCAGACTTTGTCGCATTTTCTCGCCTAATTCATCATTTAGAACGTAATCGCGAATGAGATAGGGAAAATCAGATCGTCTTAAGGCCAATTGATTCCTCTTTTCATATAAAGAGACTAACAAGGCATTCCTCACATCGACTAGTTGGCTTAATTTTAATGGAGACGCTTGAGCATAATCTTCATTTAAATGATCTAAAATCAATTGAAGAATCTCTTTATTATCTCTTTTATAGGCAGTCAAGGCTTTTTGATAAAGTACCTCTTGGTGTTTTGTTTGTAAAGGATATAGAAGAGGATGGACATTAGAAACTATTTGACGGTACATTCCCCGCATCAAGCGCGCCTCTTCTTCTGTTAAAGTATCTTCGTAGATAGAGTGTTCTGCTGATTGTATCTTTTCTTCCGTTTCAATAATTAACTGCTGATAAACAGATAAATCTTTTTCTAACTGTTGCAGTTTTAGCTTTTGATTCTTTTCCTTATAAAGACGTATTATTCTATACTTTCTTTCTAAGAAGACAGCTTGAAAATGAGCTTTTAATAAATTGAGCCATTCTTTCCCAAAATTTAAATAAAAGTGCTTTTCTAAATAAAAACAATCCTTATAAATTAATTCATCATACTCAAATACAGCTTGCGATAAATCCACTTGCAACCTCTCAATTTCTTTTTCAAGTAACGAGCGTCCAGGCAGTAAGAAAATTTGACCAAAATGTCCTGTCATTAAAAAGCCCCCTCTCAAAGTCGCTTTGCTCATCTATTGGATTATACATCAAATCATTGGTAAAGACTAAATTGCTTTAACAAGACTTAGTAAAACTTGTTAAAATAGGGCCTGTTCGATAAAATAAGTATTACATTCATTAAAAATAAGTTTTTTAAGATTTTTAAAAGAGAAAGTAGGTAAGTAGATGCGCGTTTTACTTTATTCAGGCAATCTCGAGCAAATCAAACGCTCAGGCTTAGGCAAAGCCATTCATCATCAGCAAAAAGCATTGGAATATATGGGAATCGATTATACCATGAATCCCAAGGACTCTTTTGACCTATTACATATTAATACCTACTTCCCTAAATCCTATCTTTTAGCAGCCAAATGTCGCCGCAAGAATATTCCAGTCATTTATCATGCCCACTCGACTAAAGAGGACTTTGAGAACTCCTTCCGTTTCTCAAATTTTCTAGCACCTAGTTTTAAACAATGGCTGCTAACTTGTTACCGTTTGGGTGATATTCTCATCACCCCTACTCCATATTCTAAGAGCCTGCTTGAAAATTACGGTCTCGATCAACCGATTTATTCTGTTTCTAACGGGATAGACCTATCTAGATTTCAACCTCTAGACACTGAGAAACTTAAGAAAGTTTTCCGTCAAAAGTACGACTATCAGCCTGATGATTTTGTTGTAATGGGGATTGGACTATACTTAAAACGCAAAGGGATTCTTGACTTTGTTGAATTAGCCAAACGGATGCCTCACATTCAATTTATTTGGTTTGGCTATCTTGACTTGCGCTATGTACCGGATGAAATAAAAAAGGCTGTCACTACGAAATTACCTAACTTAAAATTTGCTGGTTATGTACCTAATGAAGATATACGGGCCGGTTTGTTAGCGAGCAATCTTTATATTTTCCCGACTTTTGAAGAAACTGAAGGTATTCCTGCAATTGAAGCTTGCGCCATGAAAACAGATTTTATTGTGCGTGATATCCCTGTATTTGATGGTTGGCTGGAAGACGGTGTGAATGTTCATAAAGCTATAGACCTTAAAGCCTTTCAAGAAAAAATTCAACTAGCCTATGAAGGCAAACTCCCTTCATTAGTAGAAAAAGCCTATGAAATTGCCATCGAACGCGACCTTCCTCAAATTGGTCGACAGCTATTTTCAATTTATCAAGAAGCTCTGAAAATGAAGGTATAATAATAAACCCCACCGTTGATTAAACCATTGGTGGGGAATTTTTGTCTATATTTTCAAATTTGATTAAAAACTTATCCAGTTGATCTTTATCTCTTGCTTTTTGCGCTTGAGAAATATTAGAAGGATTAAGATAGAAACGAAAAACTTCTTGATCCTCAGCATTTTTAATTTGAATAGCCTCGCCTTCATCAGGATTATCCTTTATACGAGAAACCTGAGGATATTTTGCTCGCCAATATTCAATGGCTTCTTCGGCTACTGCTTGTCTTAAAACTTTATACATTTCTGCTTGATGAGCCGGAATTAAGAAAGCGTCAATTTGAGCCATCTCGTCCATTCTGTTCTTGAT
Organism: Facklamia sp. P12932; assembly: GCF_050409545.1. Lineage (NCBI taxonomy): Bacteria > Bacillati > Bacillota > Bacilli > Lactobacillales > Aerococcaceae > Facklamia > Facklamia sp. P12932. Next base: position 112,684 of record NZ_JBNUPG010000002.1, read on the forward strand.
GTTTTTCTTTTGCGTTCTCTTTACCATTTAATCAACCTACTATTCTTTAATTGTACGGTATTTTTCTAAAAAGTCTAATTCAAATGATTGTATATAATCTTCTAGCACACAAATAACTGATTGGTCATTATTATTTCCGATTTTATAGCGACATTGCATAGCCAAGTCTTTATCGGCATTATCCATTGCTATACTGTAGTGGACTTGAGCCATCATGCTTTCATCATTCAAAGAATCACCAAAGGCCATCGATTCCTCAGCTTTAATATTGTATTTGTTTTGTAAATAAAGCAAGGCGCTGCCTTTACCACCCTCTTTATTATATACATCTACCCATCCATCTCCTGAAGTAACTGCAGTAACTTCTTGATAACGCTCGTTGATTATACGAGCTAAGACTTTATTGCGGTCAAGCGTATCTTGTGTCGCAATCGCAATTTTTGTTACAACAGAATCTTCAGGCAGTTCAGAAAATTGAGGAATGTAGTTTACATCTTTAGCGTAGCGTGAAATGAAATCAAATAATGGACCCTTAGTGTCTCTAAAATAAGCCGCATCGCCTAATCCTAAAACGGGAGAATAGGCTTGAAATTCATCTAAAAAGTCGATAATTTGGGTAAAACCTTCATATGGAATGCCAATCTTCTTTAAGGTCTGATCATTCTTGACAATGTAATTACCATTATCACAAGCAAAATATAAGTCCGGCCAGACAGACTCTTCAAAGTAATCTGCAATTTTCTGATAAGAATTACCAGTAGCAATTGCCACGATCACTCCTGCTTCTCTTAACCGTTTCAGAACGCGGTTAAAGCGATCCCGATCATAAGTCTTGTCAGTCCTGAGGAGTGTTTCATCAAGGTCAATAGTGATGAGTTTTAATGTCATAGAAATTAATGCTCCTTTTTAATTATTGCTAGAATAAAGTGTTAAACATTTATCATATTGCATCCCTACTGATTATAACATTTTTTTAAGAATCATCATCCTTTATTAATCGCTAAAGTCTACTTTTTGAACATACCAGATATCGAACGTGTGATAACTCGGCCTATCTCGCGACCAACCTGACTCATCATATTTTTAGTAAAGCGGTCAAAATTTGAATCCGTCCGTCTTGAAGCTGTTTTGCCTGACTTCTTAAGCTGTTTAGCTAATTCTGCTTCCAGCTCTTTAATGCGTTGGTTGGTTGAGAGGTCCTCTGCTTTGCCATCAATCGATTCAATCATTTCTTCTTGTGTTTCTTGCATAGCTTGATTTAATTGTTCGTGAGCAGACTCACGATTAATTGTTTCACTATATTTATCTAAGAGTTGTGAGTGGTTAATCGTCTTCAAAATAGTTTGAGGGTCAACAAGGCCCAACTTACTCATCGGAGGATAAATCATAACTCGTTCAGCAACATTTGGTGTGCCTTTTGAATCTAGAGTAGAAACAACAGCCTCTCCGGTGGCTAACGCTTGGAGCACTTTTTCCAAATCAACAGCTGAAGATTCTGCTTGTCGGAAAGTTTGACTCACTGCTTTGACCACTTTAAGTTCCTTTGGTGTAAATGCTCTTAAGCCATGTTGAATTCGATTGCCTAATTGTGAAGACACACTGTCTGGAAGGTCCATAGGGTTTTGAGTGACAAAAAAGATGCCTACCCCCTTGGAGCGAATTAAGCGAACCATCAATTCTATCTTTTCAACCAGCACCTTCGGAGTTCCATCAAACAAAACATGGGCTTCATCAAAAAAGAAAACCATTTTAGGTTTAGCTAAATCGCCCACTTCCGGAAGACTGTCAAAGAGCTCTCCTAGGAGTGCTAACAAGACCATGGCATAAAGTGTGGGAGTTTGATAGAGCTTGCTGGCATTCAAAATGTTTATAATGCCTTTTCCTGATTCATCTACCCTTAATAAATCTTCAATCTCTAGACTAGGCTCAGCAAAAAAAGCATCAGCTCCTTGCTGTTCTAAAACTACAATACTGCGCAAAATAACACCAATGGATGCTTTGGAAATATTCCCATAACTACCGCTTAATTCTTTGGCATGTTCGCCTACGAAATTTAGCATTGCTCTTAAATCTGTTAAGTCAATCAATAAAAGCCCTTTTTCGTCTGCTACCGAAAAAACCACATTCAAAATACTAGTTTGTGTCTCATTTAAACCTAATAGGTTGGCTAATAAAATGGGTCCCATTTCGGAAACAGTAACTCTCAGTGGCAGCCCTGATTGCCCATGGGCATCCCACAGTTCGATAGGAAAAGCTTGATTATCATAATTTTCATAGTGAGTGGCTTGTAATCTTTCAATAAATGCTTGAGAACTACCCATCTCAGCCAAAGATATCAAATCGCCTTTAATATCTGATAAAAATACAGGTATGCCAGCTAAACTTAGCTGTTCAGCTATAACTTTTAAGGTAACCGTTTTACCCGTTCCGGTCGCTCCCGCTATAAGACCATGTCGATTCAACTTGTCTAAGCTTAATCCAACCGCTTGTGAGCCGTATCCAAACATAAGTTGTGTATCCATGTTAAGCCTCCTCTACTATTCACACTCTCAATTTTAGCATACTCTTATTTACTCATCATCCAATTATCTAACATTTATTAGATTTATTAGACACAAAAAACAACCCCTAAAAATATTAGGGATTGTTTTCAAAAATCTATTTGTCTTTAAATTGATTTCTTTTTCTTAGAGCAATCAGTAGTGCTCCCCCAACTACTAAAATGCCTGCGACTAAGTAAATCACTTTTGAAGTTGTTTCACCAGCTGTTGGTAAATTGCCTTTTTCAGCTTCTTTACGATCGGTTGACTTTTTAACAACAACTGCTTTCCTATCCTCTTGAGTTTGAGTGGTTGTTGATTGATCAGTTTTGGCGTCTTTGTATACTAAGGCTACAATACCAAGGCCTTTGCTTTCAACAGTGGCTGTTTCTCGGTTAAGGCGTACTTTTAATCCTTCAACTTGTTGGCCCATAACTTTCATGGCTAAAAGTTGACTATTAATTGGACGGGTAGGAAGTTTGATTATTGTTGGATTTTCCAATTTTATTTCACTACCGTTTTGATTAAAAGCTTTGATTTCATAAGCTACAAAATCTTTACCTTTCAATTCAGAAGGGAGATTAGCGGCATTTAAATCAACTTTTTGAATAAGAACCTTCTCCACATTTTTAGCGTCTGCCTTGGTTAAGAGGACTTGTCCTCCATTTTCTAAGTCCTTAAAGACCATTTCAGGAACGGTCGCTTCTTCGGTAACAGTCGTTTCCTCAACAGTTGTGGTAGTTGACTCTTGTGTAGTTGATGCTAGTGTCGTAGTTGTTGGCTCTATTGATGTAATCACTTCTTCAGTTGTGGTTGTCGGCTCTGGCGTAGTTGAAGGCTCATCAGTCGTAACATTTTCTTCCAACTGATAAGCTAGTTCAACTTTTTGGTTTGCAACCACTTCAATCGTTTCTGGAGAGAATTGATCTGCACGGTAAACTTCAGGAATAGAAACAAACTGGACTTCATAACTGCCTACAGGCACTTCTTCAATTAAAGCTATTCCATTCTTGTTAGTTTCAACAGTCAACTCGCCAATTTGCATTTGCACATTTGCAACAGCTTGACCTTGACTATTGCTGACAGCTATTGAAACTTGACCCACCTCAGCTTCTTTTTGAATAGTCACAGCTTGTAACTCTGGCGCTTCATTTTCTACAGCTACATCTATTAGATTGCCTTGGGCTACATATCCTTCAGGGGTTTGACTGACTTGGTATTGGTAGTTACCTAGAGCAAGATCACTAGCTGAGGCTAGACCTTGACTATCAGTCGTTATTTCCTGTTCTTGGCCATCTTCAGTATTGATTAAGCGTATGCTCACACCTTCTACCGCTTCAGCCTTTTGATCTTGAACTTTAATCGTCAAAACCGCTTTGGGATCCTGTGTCGTCGTAGTTGGCTCTTCTGTAGTAGGTTCAGCAGTTGTAGTCGGTTCCATTGTTGTAGTCGGCTCTTCTATTTCAAATGTTAAATCCGTAGGCTGATTAACTGAAACTTCAACCCTTTGAACATTGGACTCTAAATCAGCATTTCCTGAAGTCGTCACCAAGGTAACATCGTAATCACCCACTGGCAATGAATCAATAAAGATAGAGCCATTGTCATCAGTCGTATAAACTTGGTCTAACACTTGAACTTCAGCTTGGGGAATTGCTTGACCTTGAGTATCGGTAACTAAGATATTCAGTTGACCTACTTGGTCTAACTTGGTAATACCAATTACTTGACGATTTTCTTCATTAGCAGAAACTTGTGTTTCTAATAATGTTCCTTGAGCTGAATGTGTTTCCGGTGTTTCGATTACTTGATATTGGTAATTGCCAGTGGGAATATCAGAAGCTTGAGCGACACCTAATTGGTCGGATACTAATTCTTGTTTAAATTGAGGATCATCCAGTTTGGTCAATTCAATCTTAACTCCTTCAACCGGTGCTTCCTCTTGATCATATACTTCGATTTGTAAATCAGCTTTAGCTTCTACAGTTGTTTGAGAAGTTGTTGAATCTTCGATAACACCTGACAATATCAAAGGAAAGTCGTAAGTTTGACCTGAGTAAATCTCAACATTTTCTTCAATTTCATATCCTGACATTGCTTCTGGTAATCGACCAAAATTCATTACATAGTTACCAGTAGGAACTTCTTGAAATTGAGCGATCCCTTGTTCATCGGTTAAAACTTCCTGCCCATTGATCACTATTCCTACATTCGGAACGACATTACCCACACTGTCCTTAAGAATTACATTAACGTTTCCTAATTCGCCAGCAACTTCTGTTTGACTGTTTTCTTCACTATTATCAGTTTCTTGACTACTGTCTGCAGTTGGTGATTCAATCTTTGGTACTTGAGGGTTTTGAACTTGATCACCGACTAAATAAATGTTAAAAATCGGAGGTGTTTCTAAATAATTGCCGTCAATTGTAAAGGCATAATCATATACTATCGTTTGATCGGCCAACTCAACAATTTCTCCTGAATCCTCAGCAATTTCATCAGCCTTCTCTTGTTTTTCTTGAACGATTTGAACTTGATAAGGTCGAACTGATTGTCCTCCCCTTTGAAACTTCCCGTCATCATATAAACGGAAGATATATTCACCAGCAGTCAATTCAATTGGTTGCTGTTCAGTATTGTCACTACGATAAGAATAAACAACCTCTTGACTTGCTATATCAATAATATCATAGGAAATCTCTTTTTGAGCTTGGGGGACATTCTCATCTACTTGTAAAAAAATATTAAAAGTAGGCTCTACAAAATTTTCTTGTGCTTGCGTTTCAACTTGAGCTAAAACTTCTTGGGTTTGAAATATTGGTGCTGCCAATAGGTTGCTCACTAGAACAAATGATAAAATATTTTTTCTCTTAAACATCTTGATAACCTCCTTAAATACTATGTTTCGTCTACAATTATACTTTACCATAAATCAAGAGCCAACGACCTTAGAATGCTTAATTATCAAAATTTATAAAGGTTTTTACTAAATTTCATCAATCTTTCTTCAAATTTGACAACTACTCCTGATTTAAAACTTTGACTATCTTTACAAAAAAATTTGCATAAAAATGTGCTATTGATTATAATTTAGCTAGATGTTCATAAGGGAGTAACTTAAGATAGATGATATCTTGGCTGTATCAACAACGTTAAGTAGTTTTACTACTGGTACAGTCTGAAATAGTGAGACTTATGCCATTGAGCGCAGCTTTGTGTTGCCCAAGTGGCATGAGTCTTTTTTCTATTCGAAGTCAATCTTATAAACACGTTAAATTAAAGGGGGAAAGTGGATGTCTAGCAAAGATTTTGTTGCTTATACTAAATCAAATCAAGAGATTATAAGCGAATTAGATACCGATATTAAGAGCGGATTAAGTCAAACAGAAGTAAAAAAGCGTTTGGAGCAATACGGTGAAAACACCTTGAAAGAAGAAGAAACAAGGTCTCTTCTACAAAAATTTGTGGACCAATTTAAAGATTTTATGATCATTGTTCTGTTAGTTGCTTCTGTCATATCTGCATTTGTTGGATATATGGAGGGAGAAGGACCAACTGATTCAATTATTATTCTGATTGTTGTCCTATTAAATGCAGTGCTTGGAGTTTTCCAAGAGGCTAAGGCCGAAGATGCCATTAACGCCTTGCGTGATATGTCTTCACCTGAAGCCAACGTATTACGCGATGGAGAATATATGAAAATCAAATCAACTGAACTTGTTCCTGGCGATGTAGTTAGTTTAGAAGCTGGTGACATCGTTCCTGCGGACATACGCTTAGTTGAAACCAATTCCTTAAAAGTCGAAGAAGCGGCACTAACTGGCGAATCTGTTCCGGTTGAAAAACATGCCGAAGCGGTTATTGAAAAAGAAGCTGGGATTGGTGATCGATCCAATATGGCTTTCTCTTCAACCAATATTACCTATGGGCGCGCTTTAGGAATCGTCACTCACACAGGGATGGATACAGAAGTTGGACATATTGCAGCCATGTTGTCTTCGACGGAAAAGCAGCTCACTCCACTTCAAAAAGACCAAGAAAAATTGGGTAAAACACTTACCTATTTAATTATCGCAATCGCTATCATAACTTTTATTGTTGGTGTCTTTCTTAAAGGATTCTCGCCAATTCAAATGTTATTAGTTTCTATTTCATTGGCAGTTGCCGCTATTCCAGAAGGCTTACCTGCTATTTCAACCATTATTCTATCTTTAGGCACGCGAACCATGGCTGCCAGAAATGCCTTGGTAAGAACTCTTCCTGCTGTTGAAACTTTAGGATCAACTATGGTTATTTGTTCAGACAAAACCGGTACTTTAACACTGAATCAAATGACTGTTGAAAAGGTTTATTATGATGGTAAATTGCATTATGCTCAAGATCCACTTGATAATAATGGTAAATTTATTTGCTCTTTCGCTTTCCCTAATGACTCTAAAGTCGATGCTCAAGGAAATGTCAACGGTGACCCTACTGAAACAGCCCTCATTCAATACGCCTTAGACCATGGGATGGATCTCAAAGGACAATTAAGACAATTCCCTCGAGTAGAGGAAATTCCTTTTGATTCAGGCCGTAAATTAATGTCAACCATTCATGAGACCGATGATGGCCGTTATCTAGTCTTTGTTAAAGGAGCTCCTGATCAATTAATTAAGCGCTCAAGCTCTATTCAAAAAGCCCAAGAAGTTACTGCAATGACTGCGGCTGATCGAGAAGAAATTATAGAAGTCAATGCTAAATTAGGTCGGCAAGCATTAAGAGTTTTAGCAGGTGCCTATAAAATAATTGATGAGATTCCCGCTGAAGTTACAACGGAAACCTTAGAAAAGGACCTAGTTTTCACTGGTTTAGTCGGTATGATTGACCCAGAAAGAACAGAAGCCAAAGCTTCTATTGAAAAAGCGCGTATGGCTGGTATTCGTACTGTCATGATCACAGGAGACCACGCAATGACTGCTCAGGCCATTGCTGAACGTTTAACTATCTTAGACCCAAATGACAGCGAAAATGAACGTCACGTAATGACCGGAGCCCAATTAGATGAAATTACAGACGATCAGTTAGCTAAAGAAGTTGGAAATTACTCAGTTTATGCTAGGGTTTCACCAGAACATAAAGTGCGTATTATCCGTGCTTGGCAAGCCAATGATGCCGTTGTCTCAATGACCGGTGATGGAGTTAATGATGCGCCATCTCTTAAACAAGCAGATATTGGTGTCGGTATGGGTATCACTGGTACAGAAGTCTCTAAGGGTGCTTCAGACATGGTCTTAGCTGATGATAATTTCCAAACCATAGTTGTAGCAGTCGAAGAAGGACGAAAAGTATTTGCTAATATCCAAAAAGCTGTTCAGTTCTTACTTTCTGCTAACCTTGGAGAGGTGATCACTTTATTTACAGCCACTTTATTCGGTTGGGTGATTTTAGAACCAATTCATATCCTGTGGATTAACTTAGTAACGGATGTCTTCCCTGCTATCGCATTAGGTATGGAGAAAGCAGAGTCTGATGTAATGTCACACCGTCCACGTACTAAAAAAGATTCTTTCTTATCCTTTGGGGTGGCACCCTCTATCCTTTATCAAGGGATTCTAGAAGCTTTAATTACGCTATTCGTATATTGGTATGCTGCTGAAGGCCCAATGCAAACATCCTTAATAGGAGAGGAACGACACGTTCTTGCTGAGACTATGGCCTTCATTACACTTGGTTTAATCCAACTATTCCATTCATATAACGTCAAATCCGTTTTCGCTTCCCTATTCAGCCGTAATCCTTTTGACAACAAGTGGCTAAACTTAGCCTTCTTAGTATCCGGAGCAATGCTTTTAGGTGTTGTATTAATTCCTGGTATCAGTCAATTCTTTGATGTTCATGCTTTAACAGCTGGACAATGGGGAATTGTTGTCGCAGCCGCCCTCTCAATTGTGGTGGTGGTAGAAATTGTTAAATTTATTATGCGTTTAAGTGGGTTCGCTGACAAATATAATCAATAAGCCTATCAAAAAAGCTGGGACAAAAGGACCTCTCAGCCACCTCAATATTTACAGCGAGCCTAGATTGGAAAGTAACTTTCCAATCTAGGCTCGCTGCTTTGGGTATTTACGTAGATTATTGGCCATAAATATCCGCTCGACATCGGTCTTAGAAAAGCTATTACGACCGTTAAATATCGCTTGATGAGTGGTGTGTTTTTCTTCACGAGGAATAAAATCCTGGCAATTTTTCGGTGATACTTTTGAGACGACGGCGTTCTTTTTGCGTTCATCCGCTCCGGCAACAGTTTGCGATTCAATCGCTCAGTTAAGCGTTTCAATTTCTTCACTTAAGAGCTGCTGAATCTCAGATTGAATCTGTTTGACTACCTCATGAATCCGCCTAAACATTATGATTTTCAGGGAATAAACAATCCATTTCCAGTAGCAAGCAAGTTTGATTCATAGTATACTGTTGCTAAATAGAAAGCCCCTCCTGAATGGCTTTGTGATTACTACGATTACAGCAGGAAACGCTTTCTTTGTTTATATTGTTAAAGAAAAAGTCCGATTAACGATTATATCGTTGACCGGACTTTCTTTAATTATTCAAGGCTTTTGTCCCAGCCCCTTGTTTTATTCTCTAATTTGACCAGAACCTTCAATGAGGTATTTGTAAGTAGTCAGAGCCTCTAATCCCATAGGCCCTCTGGCATGAAGTTTTTGAGTTGAGATACCAATTTCTCCTCCGAATCCGAAGACTTCACCATCCGTAAAACGCGTCGAAGCATTTACATAAACAGCTGCCGAATCGACATCATTCATAAAATCTTGCGCCACTGAATAGTCTTGCGTAATAATAGCTTCGGAGTGTCCAGTTGAAAAACGGCTGATATGGTCAATCGCTTGGTCATAATTTTTTACAATTTTTATTGCCACTACTAAATCTAAGAACTCTGTCTCATAATCTTCCTCACTAACCTGTACGGAATATGGCAATAAGTCACGTGTTTGCTCATCTCCTAAGATTTGAACATTGGCATCAAACAAGGCATTTCCTATTTGTGGTAAGTAAGCCTTAGCGAAAGCCTCATCAACAATGATTGTCTCAACAGCATTACATACAGAAGGACGTTGTGTTTTAGCATTGACAACAATCGTCTGAGCCATTTTAAAGTCTGCTTTTTCATGTATATAAATATGGACATTGCCTACTCCCGTTTCTATAACAGGAACAGTGGCATTTTTCACCACATTTTGAATTAATCCTGCTCCTCCTCTTGGTATTAAGCAGTCAACATAATGATTCATTTGCATGAGTTGAGTAACTAACTGTCGATCAGGGTCTGTCATTAACTGAACACAGTACCTAGATAAGCCAGCCATTTCAAGGCCTGCTTGAATGGCTTCAACGATTGCTCGGTTGGTGGCGATGGCTTCTTTACCTCCTCGTAAAATAACAGCATTTCCTGCTTTTAGACATAAACCAGAAGCATTCGCTGTCACATCGGGACGTGATTCATAAATAATGCCAATTACACCTAGTGGGACAGGTCTTTGACTAATGCGCAAGCCCAATTCATTCACCCATTGCTTGCGTGTGTTAGCTAATGGATCTGCTAACTGAGCTATTTTTCGAATACCTGCTACCATTGATGCAAAACGCTTTTCATCTAGGGTTAATCGCTCGATCATGGCAGCTACCATGCCATCCGCACGCGCGTTCTCTACATCTTGAATATTTTGCTCTAAAATACTTTCTTGCTTTTCTTCTAAAGATTGAGCCATAGCTAATAAAGCTTGGTTTCTCGCTTGACTGCTTAACTTACGTAATTTTTCAAAGCTTTCTTTTGCTCTTTTTCCAATGGTTAATAATTCGATCGATGTTGCCATTTTATTTATCCCCTTTCCGATGGAAAAAAGTTCCAATACTTTTACCTTTTAGAATATCAAAAATTATCGAAGGATCGGCTCCTGAGGTAATGACTAAGGATGAATCGGTAGTAAAGATGACCTCGGCTGCATTCAATTTAGTAGCCATACCTCCAGTTGAAAATTCTGAGCCTTTTCCCATTGCCATTTGCTGAATTTCTTGTGTGATTTCAGTCACTTGATCAATTAACTGAGCATGAGGGTTTTGTTGTGGGTTTGAGTCATATAAACCATCAACATCTGAAAGAATAATTAAAAGGTCAGCATCTGTAATTTTAGCTACAATAGCAGATAAGGTGTCATTATCACCAAACTTGGTTTGATGATTTAACTCCTCAACTGCTACCGCATCGTTTTCATTAATAACGGGGACAATTTTTCGTCTTAATAAGGTATCCATGGCTACTTGAACATTTTGTAGCGATTGAGGATAATCAACTACATCTCGTGTTAAAAGAATTTGGCCGACATTCACGCCATAATATTTAAAGAAGCGAGAATAGTGTCCCATTAATAACGTCTGACCGACAGCTGAAGCTGCTTGTTGGTCTGCAATGGTAGTTGGATAGTTGGCTTCATTTAAGTCCATACTCCCTACACCAATAGCTCCCGAGGAAACAATGACAACTTCTTTACCTTCTTGGATCAAACTAGCACAGACATAAGCTAAGCGATCTAATTTAGTGAAATTAATCCCTTCATCGGACAATATTGTGTTTGTTCCTAACTTAATAATAATTCGTTTTGCATTTTTTAAATCACTACGTTTCATTCTCTACCCTCTTTTACAATTCAATAGCCTTATTATAGGAAAGTTTCATGTCTGGGTAAAGTATCCATACTATTCTCTTTGAAAAGTGAAAATCCCTTTACAATTTTAATTTCCCTTTTTAGCCGCTGATAATTCTAGCTTTGATAAATAATTTCCTAAAGCTCGATTGTAAACTCTTCGCTCTAAAATAATTGATTTTTCTTTCTGGTATTCTCTTTCCAAGAAATCATAATAAGTCCCTGGCGTTTGGATTCCAACCAAAGGGGAAAGAGCCAACCCTATTTCCTTAATAATATCATCAGAAAATAAAACACAATTTGTCCAAAAAACAAAATATGTTTGAAATTGCCCTTCTTTGAATTTATAAAATTTTGTATATTTAGTTTGACGCATCAATTTTCCTACAAAAGAATTTAGGACTGTCTTGGATTGAGGATGCCAATTAATTGTTTTTTCTTTAATGCCATTCAACTTTTCCTCTAACTGCTGGGCTTGTTGTTTAGAAAGCGCGATATCATATTCTACAATCGTCAGACGATTTTTTAATGAAAAGGATAGATATTCTGAACGATCAATTAAGGCCAAGACACCTTCTCCACTTGTATCCAACAAATTTCTAGTGTCATCATCTTGATTGCCATAAAAATAAACAGTATCTTTATATGCAATGTTCATATGACCCACCCTATCAAATGTTGATTTTCCAACAGGTATTTGGATAGTAATTAAATTGTCTTCTTGCTTTGGCAAGTCATTTTCATTAGCCAAAAGTGACGCTCTATAATCGGATTCAATATCTTGGGTCGTGTCTATCAGTATTTCATCTACTTTTCTAATTAACTTCTGAGGAAACAAAGCTGAAAAGAGCACTGGCAAGGGTAGGCGTAGACTTCTTCGCCAAATATGCTGCTTTTCAAGATCAAGTAGGTTAAAGCCCCCATCATATAGATAGCTGATTCCAAGAAAAATAAGGTAGATACCCAAACGAAGCAAAGCAGGATAACCCTGATTCATTATTAAAATACTATCAATAGCAAATATAAAATTCGCAATTGCAAAAGCTAAACGTTGATAACGCTCAAAGGCCTTATCTTTAAACATTAGGTAATAAGAAAAGAAATTTAAGAGAGCCAATAATAACTGATAAATTCCTACGCAACGCACCATCCATAAATAAAAATTGGGCGAATTAGTCAAGAGTCCGCATGCAAAAATAATCTGCCCTAGACTTATTATTGGTGGTGAAAACCTCACTTTTGATGAGTTATTAAATATATGACCCAATAGATACGCCAGAAAATCTACCCCTCCAATTATTAAGATGATTATAGCTAGACCATTTAAAAGTATATTTGCAATTTTTAGCTTAAACAGCAAGAGAGCTATGCCCAGCGCTGATAAAATTAGACCCTCTAAAATATATGAATAATTTTTCTTATTTATTATTCTCATCCCTTTTTTCTCTTTTCAATTACTTTTATATTTTAGCATAGACGCTAAATAAATTTACTTACCTTATATTGATCTCAAACATGATGGTTGCTCTTAAACTTTTGTTCTATATGTTATACTTATTTCAAAATATAAGTTAGGAGCTCAATTATGTTTAAAAACCCCTATGTGAAATATGTTTATGATGATCTTCAAGCAAAATTCAGTGAACAAGTCGAGTATCTGCAGGCAGTTAAAGCGTTTTTATCCGCCATCGAGCCCCTAGTTGAACAAGATGAAAGTCTAGAAAAAGAAGCGATACTTGAGCGTATGGTTACACCGGAAAGAATCATTAAATTCCGAGTCCCTTGGCAAGATGACCAAGGTCAAGTCCATGTAAACTGGGGGTATCGTATCCAGCATTCTTCTTTACTTGGCCCCTACAAAGGAGGCTTACGTTTTGATACACAAGTTAATGAGAGTGTAATGAAATTTTTGGCTTTCGAACAGACTTTGAAAAATGCCCTGACTGGTCTACCTATGGGAGGTGGTAAAGGAGGAAGTGATTTTTCAACACGTGGTAAATCTGATCAAGAGATTATGCGCTTTTGTCAATCCTATATGACTGAACTAGCTAAACATATTAATGAAAAAATAGATGTTCCTGCCGGTGATATCGGCGTTGGAAAGCGTGAAATTGGTTATATGTATGGCCAATATAAACGCCTTAAGGGGGTTGAGCTAGGAAGCTTGACTGGAAAACCTATCTTGGCTAATGGATCACTTGGTCGAGAAGAAGCCACTGGGTACGGTCTCATCTATTTCCTTCAAGCCATGTTAAATGAAGAGAAGGAACAAATATCACAAAAACGCTTTATGATCTCAGGGCTTGGAAATGTTGGTTTAAATGCTATCAAAAAGGTTATGCAATTAGGTGGAATGGTATTAGCTGTATCCAACAGTCAAGGATCACTTTATGATCCAAGAGGCATCAATATTAATCACTTAGAAGATATTCTTGCGCACCATAAGAAAGACCTATCTATTTACACTCAAGAGTTCCCTCATGCTTCTTATTCACAAGACTCAATCTGGTCGCGTCAAATTGCAGCAGATATTGCCCTACCTTGTGCCACACAAAATGAAATAAATGCTCATCAAGCCAGAAACTTAATCGCTAATGGTGTGCGTTTTTTAGCTGAAGGTGCCAATATGCCATGCATGTCGGAAGCTATTGAGGTGTTCAACCAGAGTAAAGATTTTATTTGGGCTCCAGCTAAAGCAGCTAATGCGGGAGGAGTGGTTGTTTCTGGTTTAGAAATGTCACAAAACGCAATGCGTCTCCAGTGGTCTTTTGAAGATGTCGATCACAAACTACAAGCAATTATGTCTGATATCTTTGCTAACTGTAAAGAAACTTGTTTAAAGTTTGATTTGGGTAAGAATTATGCAACTGCAGCAGATATAGCCTCTTATCAAAAAATTGTTCAACTCATTCAGATGCATGGCCTGATATAATTAAAAATTAAAAGTGTAGGTGAAAATTTCACCTACACTTTTAATTTTTGCTTAAGTTTTTAGACTAACCTATCTGCCTTTGTACCAAGGTCTTCCAATCTTTTTTACGATAGATATAGAAGCCCCATACTACAATCAACATATTAGAAACCAGCATAGAAATCCAAATACCTGTCGATCCTAAGTCTGTAAAGTAACGCAGGTACATGACAATTGGTACACGGATAAACCATAAACGTCCCAAGGTCATTAACATAGAATATTTGGTTTGACCACAGCCTTGGAAAAAACCATTGAGGGCAGCAAATAAACCCATAAAGAAAATAATGAAAGCTGTATAAGCTAGGTACTCTTTGGCTTGCATCCAGAGGTCGCTATCTGCTGATTCTTTAATGAAGATACTTAAAATCGGTTGTTGGAAAAGAATCATCAAAGCAGAAGAGATTACCGACATAAACAAAATGAAAATAATAGCTCGTTTAAAAATTTGATTGGCGCGAGTATAGAGTTTGGCTCCCATATTTTGACCAACGATTGAAGTAAGTGCCATCCCTACTCCCATTTGCGGTTGCATCACAATATCTGAAATACGATTAACCATAGAAAAAGCTGCCAGTGTATTTGTTCCGTATGAGGTAATCAAAGCGTTCATAACCGTAAATCCTAATGAAGACCCCCCATAACCTAAGAAAGATGGTAAAGCCAATTTCATAATATGTTGACTGGTTGGCCAATCAAAGCGAATCCCCTTCAATTGAGGTTGAATTCTAGATTGTTGGCTAACTACATAAATAGCTAGCACAATTAATACAATCTTAGATACAACAGTAGCCCAAGCAGCACCTGCTATTCCCCAACCTAAACCTGGAACATTAAGTATTGGGACTTTGTCATAAATAAATATAGGATCTAATATAATATTGATTGTCATCGAAATAGCAGAAATAGCCGTCATAATTTTGGTGTTCCCTTGAGCATTTAAGATGGCCTGGTAGGTGAAGTAAGCAAAATCAAAGGCAAGACCAATAAAACTTATTTTAAAATAAATAATTGATTTGTCTAAAAAACTTCCGCTTCCGCCCATAACTGACAGCATCCAAGGAGTTGCTAGATAACCTAAGAAAGCAAGAACAATACCCAGACTTAATGTCAACAGCAAGGTATTATCTACATATACTT
The DNA here is from genome assembly GCF_050409545.1 of Facklamia sp. P12932. Classification (NCBI taxonomy): domain Bacteria; kingdom Bacillati; phylum Bacillota; class Bacilli; order Lactobacillales; family Aerococcaceae; genus Facklamia; species Facklamia sp. P12932. The sequence continues at coordinate 128,034 of NZ_JBNUPG010000002.1, forward strand.
GAACTCGTTCATACTGTTTGGACCCTAAAAAGTTTGATAAAAGAGCTGTGGCTGCTACTCCTATTCCCATGCCTAGTGAAATAAAAAAAAAGTTTAAAGGCCACGAAAAAGCAGAGGCTGCAAAATCCTCAGCGGAAAGTTGAGCCAAAAATAAACCGTCTGCCACAGTATAAAAGGTACGTACCAAATTATTAATCATTAAGGGGGCCGAAATTGTTAAGATAACTTTCCACATAGGGCCATGCGTTAGAAAATCCCTGTTATTAATCTTTTGCTTCAATCTTAAACACTCCTATAAGTAAAAGAGTCAATCAGCAGGGTGCTAACCGACTCCTTTGATTTATTAAACGAACCCCTAAATTCTAGCGACACCTTCTTCAACTGCACAATCTGCTACAGCCTTAGCTACAGCATCTGCCACTCCATCCGCTAGGGGTGAGACAATGATATTGTCCGGGCGTAAGTCTTCTTCAGCTACCATTTCTGCAATTGCGATAGCTGCTCTTTCCTTCATTTTATCAGTAATTTCTTTTGCACGCACTGATAAAGCTCCTTTAAATATTCCTGGAAAAGCTAAAACATTATTAATTTGATTTGGGTAATCTGATCTGCCCGTTCCAACTACTTTAGCACCTGCTGCGATTGCATCTTCAGGCATAATTTCAGGAACCGGATTTGCCATAGCAAAAATTAATGGTTCATTCATAGATTTTACCATTTCTTTACTCACAACATCTGGGGCAGAAACGCCAATTAAGACATCTGCTCCTTTCAATGCATCCGCTAGTTCACCTTGCATTTTACTAGAATTTGTCAATTTTGCAATAGCTGCTTTTGCTGGATCTAAATCTGGATTCCCATCACAAATAATCCCTTTACGATCTACCATAATGATTTCGCCAAAATTCATTTGAATTAATAATTTGGCAATGGCAATTCCTGCCGCTCCTGCACCGTTAATAACCATTTTCAATTTACCCATAGGTTTTTTGGTTAGTTTAATAGCATTAATCAAAGCTGCTGCTGTTACAATAGCTGTACCGTGTTGATCGTCGTGGAAAACAGGAATGTCAGTGCGTTCTTTTAGCTTAGCTTCAATCTCAAAACAAGTGGGTGCTGAGATATCTTCAAGATTAATCCCGCCAAAACTTTTAGAAATCATAGCGATTGTATCAACGATTTCATCAACGTTTTTGCTATCCACACATATTGGGAAAGCGTCCACATCGGCAAAGCGTTTGAATAGGGCACATTTGCCTTCCATGACTGGCATGCCAGCTGCTGGACCAATATCTCCCAAACCTAAAACCGCTGTCCCATTTGTTACAACTGCTACTAGATTGTTACGACGTGTTAATTTAAAAGATTCTTCATAATCTTTAGCTATCACACGACAAGGTTCAGCTACTCCTGGAGAGTAAGCTAAAGATAAATCTTCAGCTGTGTCGATATTCACACGACTATTTACTTCAATTTTACCAGCTACATCATAATGTAATTTTAAAGATTTTTCAAAAATATCCATTTTAACTTCCTTTCTAATTAGACCATTGTAGACGGATCAACTAAACGATCAAACTCTTCTGCTTCTAGATAGCCTAGAGCTAAGCAGGCTTCTTTAAGTGTAGTGTCTTCTTTGAAAGCTTTTTTAGCAATCTCAGCCGCTTTCTCATAACCGATATGTGTATTTAACTTAGTCACAAGCATAAGCGATTGATCAACTAGTTCTTTCATACGACCTTCATTCACTTCAATTCCTACTAAACACTTATGATCAAATGAAGCAATCGCATCAGATAACAATTGAACGGATTGAATAAAGTTATAAATCATCACTGGCATATAGACATTCAATTCAAAGTTCCCTTGTGAATTAGCCAAGCTCATTAAACTATCATTAGCCATCACTTGAGCTGCCACCATTGTTAATGCTTCACATTGAGTGGGATTCACTTTTCCAGGCATGATAGAAGAGCCCGGTTCATTGGTTGGTAAAGTAATCTCCCCAATACCACTGCGTGGTCCGGAAGCTAGCCAACGGACGTCATTAGCGATTTTCATCATATCGCTTGCCAAGGCTGCTAGTGCCCCATGTGTAAAGACTAATTCGTCTTTGCTCGCTAGAGAATGAAATTTATTTGATGAAGTAACTATTGGTAAATCCGTTATTTCAGCTAAGACTTGTGCTACTTTTTCAGCATAACCTTCTGGTGTGTTGAGGCCTGTTCCGACTGCTGTTCCCCCTAATGCCACTTCATAAAGAGGTTGTAAACTTAAGTCAATCATCCTTTTGGATTGTTTAATCGATGACAACCACCCGCTGACTTCTTGTCCAAAGGTAACGGGTGTAGCATCCTGTAAGTGGGTTCTTCCATTTTTAACAACATGGCGGTACTTTTCTTCCATCATGCTTAAAGTATCCATGATATGATCTAGTACTGGAAACAATTGCGAATGGATTTTTACTAATGCGGCCAAATGCATGGCTGTTGGAAAAACATCATTCGAAGACTGAGACTTATTAACATGATCATTTGGATGAAGTAATTGTTTACCTACAAGCTCGTTTCCACGATTGGCAACTACTTCATTGACATTCATATTAGATTGAGTGCCTGAGCCTGTTTGCCAAACAATTAATGGGAAATGTTCATCTAAATCGCCTGCTAAAATTTCGTTACAAACCTGCTGAATCAGTTCTGAGCGTTCTTGATCGAGTACGCCTAAAGCCTGGTTGGCAGTTGCGGCCGCTTTTTTAACTAAAGCAATGGCGCAAATAACATCCCGAGGCATTTTTTCACTACCAATCTCAAAATTTTGATAAGATCGCTGCGTCACTGCCCCCCAATACCTATCTGCTGGAACCTGAATTTCTCCAAGCGAATCATGCTCAATTCTAACTTTCACAAGCCTTCCTCCTTTTAAAATATATAACATTTAGCTTATATCACCAATTATACACTCTAAGTTCTAAAATGAAACCCTTTACAAAAAATATTTTACTTTTCCCTCAAAATATCTAAAAAAGCAGTGACGGCTTTTGATTGATAGCGGTCTCTCTTCCAATAGAAATTAACCGGTCGTTTAGCATTTTCACTCTCTAAACGATAGTATTTAACTTGGTCAGTATGACTAATATGTTGGATCAAGGCTTCTCCAATGAAGGAAACGGCGATACCTGATGAAGAAATATTATACGCCGTTAATTGCTGCTCTACTTCAAAAGCGATATTAGGAATAAAGTGAGCTTCTTGACAAATTGTTCTTGCTCTAGCTCCAGTATCATTGGTTACTTTCAAAAAAGCAAAGGGTGCATCCTTAAATTCCTTCAAATATTTTAGCGGGAGACTGAGAGAATCTGAAGCATGCGCTTTAATTACTTCTAGACTTAGCTGATAATCCTGTAATAAGTCATTCACTTCAAACTTTTCGGGAACCGCTAAGAGTAAAGATTCCGTTACAAACTGATAATGATCATAGTAACGACTATCTAAAAAAGTGTTATCAAGTAGTAAATCAATTTCTCCTTCGTGCAATAAAGCGATTAGTTTACTTGATGTTTCTTCAAATAAATCAATTTGAATTTCAGGATAAATCTCATTAAACTTAGCCATTAACTTGGGTAAAATCATTGAAGCAAAGAGGCTTGTTCCCCCAATAGCAATGCGTCCATACTGTAAATTATCGACCTTCGAAATATATTGCTGAAAATCTTCTTCTATTCGTTGGATTTCCTTGGCATTACGAATATACTCCACCCCAAATTCGGTTAATTTGATCGGTATAGTGGATCGATCAAAGATATCATGACCCAAACGTTTCTCAATCCGCTTAACATTTGCACTTAGTGAGGGTTGAGAGACAAATAGACGTTCTGATGCTTTTGAAAAGGATTGCTCTTCAAAAACGGTCATAACATATTCTTTTCCATGAAACATTACCGCACCCCTTTATAAAATTTATGTTATATCCAGTATAACTCAATCCATGTTGAAGTTAAAGCCCTTTCATTATATAATGAACAAGAAATACTAATACTTTAGGAGGCATTCCATGAAAAACTCTGAAAACAAGGAATTTAGAGAAGAATATGATTCGATTGGTTCTCATCAAGTGCCGGAAACTGCCTATTATGGTGTTCAGTCTATCCGAGCAAAAGAAAATTTCCCTATTACTGGACAATTACTAGATCCTATTTTTATCCAAAGCCTGGCTTATATTAAGAAAGCTTCCGCCATGACAAATGGTAAGCTGGGACTTATCAGTGAAGAAATTATGCAAGCAATCATTAAAGCTTGTGAGGAAGTTCTTACAGGTGAATTAGACCAAGAATTTATTGTAGACCCTATCCAAGGTGGCGCAGGGACTTCTATGAATATGAATATTAACGAAGTTGTTGCGAATCGCGCCAATGAAATCCTAGGCAAAGAAAAAGGTAAATATAATCCTGTTCACCCTAATGACCATGTGAATTATGGCCAATCTACCAATGATGTCATCCCAACTGCAGGTAAATTGACGATTTATCAACTATCTCAAGGCCTTCTTAAAGAAATAGAGCGTTTAGAAAAAACACTTACTAAAAAGTCCTCAGAATTTAACGATGTCATCAAAATGGGCCGTACTCAAATGCAAGATGCCATCCCAATTCGTTTAGGACAAGAATTTAAAGCCTATGCCAGCGCAGTGCGTCGCTCTCATCAAAGACTTACTCAAGTAATTGAAGAGATGTTAGTAGTAAACATGGGAGCAACTGCTATTGGGACTGGTTTGAATGCGGATGTGGAATATGTCGAACAAATTGTTCCTACTCTAGCTGAAATTACCGACCTTTCATTACAACAAAGCGAAGACTTAGTAGATGGCACACAGCACATTGATTCGTTTTCAGCTGTTTCAGGTGTTCTAAGAACATTCGCTCTTAGTCTTTCAAAAATTGCTAACGACTTACGTTTGATGTCTTCAGGACCAAAAACAGGTTTTAACGAAATTAACCTACCTAAAAAGCAAAACGGCTCTTCTATTATGCCAGGTAAGGTAAACCCTGTTATTCCTGAAGTAGTGAGTCAAATTGCTTATCGAGTTGTTGGTAATGACACTACAATCGCCATGTCAGTCGAGGCTGGACAATTGGAATTGAATGCCTTTGAACCTGTCATTTTCTATTCACTCTTTGAGTCAATTAAAATTCTTCAAAATGGCATTGCGACCTTTATTGATAATTGTATTGCCGACATCACTGCTAATCCTGAACGTTGTCAAGAACTTGTTGATCAAAGTGTCGGAACGATTACTGCCCTAGTACCTCATATTGGCTATCAGAAGGCTGCCGAAATTGCCAAACGGGCACTCAATAACAATGAACGTGTTAGAGATATCATCTTATCTGAAGAGATACTAGATGAAGAAGAATTAGAAAGTATTTTAGCTCCAGAAAAAATGACAAGTCCTGGAATTAGTCATAAATAATTTAAAAAGAGAACCACCTGAAAATTCAGGTGGTTTTTAAAATAAAAAGACTTCGCAAAATCAAATATGATTTGCAAAGTCTTATTTTTATTTAGTCATTAAAGTAAGTATTAATACCATTAATCAATCCCTCAACTAATTTAGCTTGATAAACGGAATCAGTCAGTTTTTTTCAATTCGGTAGGATTATCCATAAAGCCAAGCTCCACTAAAGCTGCAGGCATGTCTGTAGTAGGTGTCACGTGAAGGTTTTGAGGGTGTATTCCTTGACTAGCTAGCCCCCCAGTTGCAGCTACTAATGAGGAGTTCTGAATACTATCAGCTAAGCGCTTGCCTTCAACGATCTTTTCATTGGTATGATATGGTAGAGTTGAATATCTTGGGACATCTACAGAGCGATCATGATAAAGCGTGCATATTAGCTATTTTGCTTAGCCAATCGCCTCGTTTTACCGTATAAGTTTTGCTTACTGTCGGTGTGCTTGGTTTTTCTGGTGTTGGTTCAGCCGGTTTTTCTGGTGTTGGTGCTGGACTTGATGCTTCACCTTTTGCCACAATCAAAACATTGCCTGGATGAATTAAGTCACTTCTTAGATTATTCCAAGACTTCAATTGCGCAACCGTAATCCCATGCATGTCAGCTATTCTAGCTAACCAATCGCCTGAACGTACGGTGTAAGTTTTTGCATGAGATACAAATACTGCTGGTTGATTAGTAGAAACATTTTGATTAATTGTCGGACTTGTTTCTGTTTTTGTTGTAGGTGTTTCTGTTGTCTCCTCTTTAATATCTGCCTGATTTTCTACAACTGAATGAGCATTCTTCACCCATACCTTCAGTACATCTCCTGGATGGATTAGGTTGCTAGTTAAACCATTTAATTCCTTCAACTCATCCATAGTCATTCCATGATTAACCGCGATACGATAAACTCCGTCGCCGGCCTGTACCGTATAACTACCGATTGCATAATTACTTTCTTGGGCATAAACACTTGGTAAGTTATCTATTTGAGTAACTGCTACTGTAGCTAATACTGACATTGAAATAGACAATAGGCTTGTCTTGATTGCTTTGTGTCTCATTATGGATCCTCCTTTATTAATTCGGTTGACTTCACTTACAAAGTATATCATATCATTGTGTAAAAATAATGAATAATACGCATTCGTAATATTTGTAATAAAAAAGCCAGTAAAACTGGCTATAAAAATCTATTTATTCAAAAAGCTTTTGCTCTTTAATTGCATCCTCAAGCGATATGTTTTTTAATTGTTCTAATAAATCACTAAGCGTCTCCTGCGACTCACTGATCTTAGTCAAATCACTTTTTTTAATTTGGTCAGCAAATTCTAATTGATCTACGAATTCCTGATACATATCTTGAATTTTATCACGATTGGCCTCATAAGTTTGCTGGTCTTCAGGCAATGAAGCAAGATTATCAAAATGTTTTTGATACAAACTTTCCATTTGTTTATCCAAGTCTAATGTTTGCTGGTAATAGGCATAATTTTTCCAATGAGTTAATAATTCCTCTTGACTATATTCTTTAGCTTTTACTTTCTCAGGCTCTGTTAAAGAATAATCCGAAACAAACTTGGCAACTTCTTCTGTTAATTGCAATTGTCCCAACTCAAAATCTTGTTCGATTTTAGCCAATCGCTCTTGGTAGTTTCTCAAATAAACTAGGTAAGTTTGATCCACTATACTGTTTAGCTGATTTAAAGCAACCGACATATAACCGGTAAAATTCTCAACTTCCGGGTCTTCTTTCAGCAGGTCCTGATAGACTTCCGTTAAACGGAACTTTCTGTATTTTTCTTTAAAGGCTTCAATTTCATCACTTACTTCCATCTTAGCTTCAAGATAAGCCTGTGGTAAAAATTCAATAATTGCTTGATCATCTTTTTTTGATACATACTCGCTAGTTACTTCCACTGTTGTTTGGTCATCCTCAGCATCAATAGGATTGACTAGTGGCAATAGCACAACGGTTGCAATTAAACTTAATATCATTTTTTTCATTTTTTCATTCCTTCTCTCCATTATGAAGTTTCTTATTTAACAGTAAATCAATGTGTTCAATATTATCCTCAAGATAAACTGAACTAGTTGGTTGAAAGCCTAAGCCCTTGTAAAAATCGATCAAATAAGTTTGACCGGATAGCTTGATCGAAGGATAATTTTTTTGATTAAATAGAAATTCAATAGCTTTAGTCATTATTTGATAAGATAAGCCTTGATTCCGTTGATCTTCTTTCACCAAAACACGACCAATTGATGCTTCTTCAAAACTCACCCCAGGAGCTAATAATCGACAATAGGCAAATATTTCCCCATTTTCTTCAAGGAATAAATGATCAGCCTCTATATCTAAATAATCAATGTCTAAATAGGGACACTTTTGCTCAACCACAAATACTTGGCACCGTAATTGCAATATTTGATAAAGTTCGTAAGTGCTCAAGTCATTAAATTGTTTTATTTTCCATGTCATTTAAGCCCTCCTATTTTAATGGATGCGCTCTTATTAATTACTTATTGATTTTAACAATAAAATAAGAACTAAGCAATAAAGAATGCTAAGTCCTTATTTTCTCTACCTCTATTAATAGGTCTCAAAATATCGATCCAGTTCCCATTGGGAAACATTTTTTAAATAATCCTCATATTCCAATGTTTTTTCTCGAATAAAGTTACTGGCGATATGTTCACCTAAACTTTCCATTATTTCTGGACTGGTCTTCAGTGCATTCACAGCCTCTTTTAAACTAGCTGGGAGCTGATAGATCCCTTTAAGCATACGTTTTTCTTGATCCATTTCATAAATATTTTCACGTACTTCTGCTGGAGGAGTAATTTTCTCCTCAATCCCTTTTAGTCCAGCTGTTAATAGTGAAGCTAAGGCTAAATAAGGATTAGCTGAAGGATCTACACTTCTAACTTCGATACGAGTAGAATTACCACGCGCAGCTGGAATGCGAATTAATGGTGAACGGTTTTGACCAGACCAGGCAATATAAACAGGCGCTTCATAGCCACTGACTAAGCGCTTGTATGAATTAACAGTTGGATTCACAATAGCTGTGTAAGCTGATGCATACTTCATTAAACCACCAATGAAATAATAAGCTGTTTGCGAAAGCCCCTCTTTACCTTCCGGGTCATAAAAAGCATTACCATCTTCTGTAAACAAAGACAGATTAAAGTGCATACCTGAACCTGCCAAACCATAAACCGGTTTTGGCATAAAGGATGCGTGCATATTATGACGATGGGCTACTGAGCGAACAATTAATTTGAAAATTTGAATGTTATCACAAGCTGTTAAAGCATCTGAATATTTCCAATCAATTTCGTGTTGGCCAGGTCCGCATTCATGGTGACTGGCTTCAATCTCAAACCCTAAGTCTTCTAACTCTAAAACAATATCACGACGAGTATTTTCTGCTGAATCAATCGGAGCTAAGTCAAAATAGCCTCCCTTATCATTTAATTCCATGGTGGGATTCCCATTCTCATCATTTTTAAAAAGATAAAATTCTGGTTCTGGCCCCAAGTTGAATGAAGTAAAACCTAGTTTTTGCATTTTAGTAAGCACTCTTTTCAGGTTAGTTCTCGGATCACCTGAGAAGGGCTGACGATGGGCTGTTTCCACATCACAAATTAAAGAAGCAACATTACCGCTTCCTTCTTTCCAATTATAAACTAACCAAGAATCATAATCCGGTACCAAATACATATCACTTTCTTCTATCCGAACAAAACCATCAATGGAGGAACCATCAAAAGTCATATTATTATCAAGAGCTTTTTCGATTTGTGAGACTGGAATTTCTACGTTTTTAATTTTCCCCATAATATCGGTAAACATTAAACGAATGAATTGAACCTTTTGTTCCTTAATATCCTGTAAGATCGCTGCGCGTGTCCATTTGTTTTGTGACATAATTGCCTCCTAAGCTAAGAATAAGCTCATTATAGTCCTCTATTTGGGACTTGTTTCACTTTAATCTAAAGTTTCTTAAGTTGAATTTCCGAACGTTCAGAAATATAAATCCACTTATTTTTCTCCTTTCTATAAGGGGGACTTAAAATAAATGGAGTTATTACTCAAAACTTCTAAAGTATTTGGACTCGGGATAAGAAAAGACATCTTGGAGCTGTCAGAAGTTTGACACTTAGAAATCGCTTATTTTTAATGATCTTTTTAACTTCATACTTAGAGTTACTTTTATCAGCATTATGCTTAATAGGATTGAAACACAGCTCAAGATAATGATTCAATTAGCCTGTTTTTTCGCCTATAAATCATCGATCAGCTGCATAATTGATGCCATTAGATTCTCATTATCTATAAATGGAATAGCAAAATAGTTCCTAAATTACAGGATGATTTTATTTCTTTTTCTCCAGCTTAAAATTTTCAATTAAAAATACGGAGGAAAAATAGAGAATCGGTAGTATAAAATAACTAATTATTTTAAAAGTATTGTCTGAAATATATGATAAAAAAAGAAAACTAATTAGAAGAACAACTTGAAGAAGACCTAACCAGGGTTTACCTGAAATCTCTATATAATCACCCGATTTGACCTCTAGGGGATTGCTTCTCATCCCTAATTGCTTAACAACTATAGTTGAACCTTCTACTACCTCAAGAGTGATTGTCTCATTCGTATGTATTTTCCCAATTGACTTGCCATCCTGATAGACAGTTAGGGGCATTAATCCCCCCATAAAATAAGCATTTCTTGTAATCTTTACCTGCATATTATTCCTCCTCTATTTCGTTTAATTATATCACAAGCTAAAGTAAGTCTTAAAAAGGCGAAAGTATCTTTCATCAAAGATTCATCACAGCATCTCATCAAAGAATGAGAGCATCATCAAAGGAATCATCTTCTCAACTACAGCTCACCCTTCTTCCTTGCGATGAGCCACCATGTCCTTCCTTTTACGGTAGAGTCCGTCTGTCTTCAAAGTTATTAATACATTTGGTGGTAGGATAGGGCCTGTTCAATCGCTTTTAAAGCATGACGATTCATTTCAACAAAACGAGTAGCTTCTTGATAATGATAGGAAGTCCCTTCGTCTCGCAAGGCTTTAAAAGGAGTTAAAAAAGTATTTTCTGCTATCTCTTCTAAAGTCCCACAGCAGCCCGCACTTATAACTTCTTCCACCCCATAAGCAATTAAAAGTTCTAAAATAGCCGTTGCTGCTGCCGCAGCAACAAAGGCTTGGACCAGACATACTGGGATCATTCCAAAAGAGGGGACAGATCTCTGGTTTTTGCTTGGGGCTTGCTTCACAATGACTAATCTTTCCTCTTACATTATTTATAAGGTGACAGAACACCTTTTTTACTATACGCTTGATTCATTGGGTCTGCAATAGTTTTGTGGAGTTGGTCTAAGGGTTGCATATTTAAATCTTCCTAAACAATATTATTTTCAAGAAGGTACACGTCTTAATATACTAGTTAGATACAATTAAAAACTCAGCCTATAATTAGACTGAGTCGCAATTGATTATAACACCTTATCCAAGAACTTTTGGCTCTGGCTTCGGCAGGATGTTTAAAAATTAGATTGGTATCGGCATCTTCAATTACATAGCCTTCTTCCACGAAGATCACTCGGTCTGACACTTCGCGGGCAAAGCCTATCTCGTGGGTTACCACCATAGTCATTCCATCATTTGCTAAATTTGGCATAACTTCCAAAATATCGCCCACCATCTTCGAATCTTCTTTCACTGTAAACATCGAGCCTACTTCAAAATAAAGGTCTGAGAAATCAAAGGTCTCTTTTCTTTCATAGTTATACCCATAGCAGCAATCATCCCATCTGCTTGATTACTTTCTAAGGCTTGCAGGCCAGAAGAAGGCATAATTTTATAATCAATCTTGAAGCCGGCTTCATCAGCTATAGCTTCGAGAATTTCAATGTCAATTCCTTTAAGATTACCTTCATCATCGGTAAATTCAAAAGGTGCATAATCAGAAGCAGTTATAATAGAATAGGTTTCTTGGTTGGATGGCTATTTATTTTGAGCATTAACCGTAAATCCACTTATTATTACACTCATTAATAGTGTGGCTAAAACCGGCCACTTTTTTATCAGTGGTTGAACAATTTTTTCACATTATCACTTCTTATCCTATAATTACATAGTGAATCTTAATCAGCATCAAAAGTTTTGCATTATTATGTCATAACACTAAAATGATAATGTTACTTGAAACTCTCCTTATATTAAAAATATAAGCGACTAGATATTAAAAATAAATTTGCCTTTAACAGGCCAATAAAAATCAACTTCGCTCTGAGCAATGAACGATTTTCAGCTAATAGTGCTTCCTATCCTGTTTGGATGGGTGCAGGGCCTAAACTTTTTAACGCGTTTTCCTTCCATCATTCTGAACAAGAGTTACTTAAGGCAACTATTTAAAACGAAAACTATACAACTACAGACATCTCAAAAACAAGAGATGTCTGTGACTGTTTACTGATAATACTGTGCTTGTGCTTGCCACAACTCCTTGTATTTACCTTCTTGGTGAACCAAGTTTTCATGACTACCTCTTTGAACAATTCGTCCTCGATCAAAAACGAGAACTTCATCACAAAAGCGGCAAGAAGACAAACGGTGGGAAATATAGAAGGCTGTTTTATCCCTTACAATTTGGGAAAAATTTTGGTAAATTTCAAATTCAGCCACCGGATCTAAGGCTGCCGTCGGCTCGTCTAGAATAAAAACTGGCGCATCTTTATATATGGCACGGGCCATGGCAATTTTTTGAGCCTGCCCACCAGAAACATGGACCCCCTCAGGATCATACTCCGTGCCTAAATATGTTTCAATTCCTCTATCAAGCGTTTCTACAAAGTCGTTCAGACCTAGTTCTCTAAGCGCATTATTTACTTGATGGCGATCATAATCTGGTCGAACTGCAATATTTTCTGCCATAGAAAGTCCTAACAACCGGAAATCTTGAAAAACTACGGAGAATAATTGGTAAAATTCTTTTAAAGCGTATTTATCGGCATCAATTTTATTCAATAGAACTTTTCCTTGAGTAGGTTCATAAAGTCGCATCAACACTTTTATGAATGTCGTCTTACCGGATCCATTCTCTCCAACAATCGCATAGTGTTTGCCCACTTCAAACGTTTCAGTAATACCCTGTAAGGTTGCTTGATCAGCACCTGGGAAAGTGAAAGAAAGGTTCTTTACAGTCAATTGGTAATCATTATCCAGTCTTTTTTCAATCGGAAGAGAACCTTTGGCTTCTTCATCAGGTAAATCCATTAATTCATAGTACCTTTGCATGGGAGCTGTTTGGGCAAAAATGTTTAAAAACGCCATGGCTTCAATCAAAGACACCATCAATTGGTTGATCCCTCCAATCATTTGAACAACCAAGCCTACCGATAAATTCCCAGAAATAACACGTACCCCAATTAATAAATAAATAGCTCCGGTGACAAGTTGTGAACCCACATTGTTGATTAAGCGAACTTTACCAAAGCCTCCATAGTACACTCTCTCAAACACCTTATATTCATCCAAATACCTTTGCGTATGCTGTTTAATTTTATCTTGTAAATGATACAGTCTCACTTCTTTCCCAGCTTCTACTTCACTCAGGTTATGAGCCAAATAATTAAAGGCATTATTCGTCTTAAGTAACCAACCGGATAACTCGTCCACTCCTTGCATGGTTTTTTGAGACCAAATTGTCTGAAGTGTGATGACTACTATAATAAGAACAATGAGTATACCATTTAAACTATAAGGATGAAACCAATTGAAAGGATACCCTTTATCCAATTGCCACAAAGGCGTTAAAAGAATAAGGGCAAAAACAATTTGAACGAGAGCTTCCACTAATAAGTAAGTGTTATGATAAATAACTTTGAAACTGGAAGCATTTTGAATTTGATCACGGTTTATTTGGTGGATTTTTTCCTTAATCGTCGCCTCATCCGCATAGTGGAAATTCATGACCAGTAATTTTTCGTTAGGTAAAGCCGTTATTTTACGCAGTATGGCTTGATGTTTTTTGTCGACCATTGGTTTTAACCAATGGACCAGCGTATTTAAAATTAAAAAGAGCACGAGGTATTGAGCAATTAGCTGATAGACGTGGTCGAAATCTTTGGCTGCTAAATGAGTTAGGATTTGAGCAATGTAGATGAAATTTAAGAAAGGAATGGCACTAGAAAAAATACTGATTACTAACTTATAAAGAAGCCCTTGCTTACCGTACTGCCAGATATCTTTAAATGTTCTTAGAAATAATTGACGCTTGGTCATTAGATTAGTCCTCCTTGCTCACTAAGTTCTTCACTCTCAGGCTCTGTGATCTTCTCCCGATAATAATAAGCTTGCGTTTCAAACATATGATAATAAGCGCCCTTTTCTTGCATTAAGTCTTTGTGACTTCCCTCTTCTGCTACTTGCCCCTTATGTAAATATATAATTCGCTCACAAAATTGGGTCGAGGCTAGACGGTGGGATATAAACAGGGCGATCTTCCCTTTCGAAAAGGCTAAATAATTCTGATAGACTTCACTCTCACTAATCGGGTCAAGAGCCGCTGTCGGTTCATCAAGCACTAATATTGGAGCCTTTTTGTATAAAGCTTGCGCTAACTTTAATTTTTGTAATTGCCCACCGGATAACTGCATGCCTTCACTATTTACTTCACGAACAATGGCAGTTTGATCGCCCTGAGGCAAACTGGCCACCACTTTAGCCATACCACTTTGATTGAGCACTTGGTGGTAACGAAGCGCATCTTCCTCATATCCTTGAAGAATAGTGTCTTTGATCGTAAACGTAAAAAGATAATTATCTTGAAAAACAGGCGCAAACAGGCGGTAATAATCTTCAATAGCAAATTTACTTCGATCAATGCCATTGATTAATACTTCACCATGATCGGGTTTTAAAAGTCCTAGCATTAATTTAATTAAAGTGGTTTTGCCTGCTCCATTTTCACCCACGATAGCTAGCTTTTCATTAGCATGAATCTTTAAATTGAAGTTGTTAATAATCGGTCGGTTCGCATTCGGATAAGTGTAGGTCACATTACGAAACTCGATTGTTTTAATTTCTTGTGGTATTGCTTCGTGCGGCTGGTGGTTCAAGACGGGTCTCTGGTTAAAATAATAATACAGAGCCATTAACTTTTCATTTTGTAAGAAAAAGGTGGCGCTCGCATTAATAAAGTTGGTTAAACTGCTTGCCATCATGGTTACCAAGCTCGCATAAATCAAAAAGTTTGACGGCTCCATTTGGCCTGCTCGAATCTCTTGCACACTTTGATGATATGCAAGGCCCATCATGATCACTAGCATGCCCATTACATAGAGCCCTTCAATCCGTTTCCATTTATTCTCAGGGCGCACAATCCTTTCATAGTCTGCCCAAAGTTGATCGAAAATGTCCTTAAACCAAGCGCTCATGGAATAGAGTCGAACATCTTTAGCCACTCGTTGATCTCCCATCGTATGATTCAAATAGCTAAACTTCGTATTATTCTTGACATGAAGGGGACGATTAGCCTTTAATAATTTATTTTGGAAATGCTTGATTACCATTAAGCCACTGATCATCACGACCAGTAACAAGAGAAAGATACTAGACAGTTGAGCTAAAACATTGATGTAGATTAAAACGGATAGCAAGGCAATCATCACTTCAGCAGAGTTCGCAATGATACCACCCAATGCTTCCTCACTATGGTCTAAACACCGTGACGCATTATCAAAGAGTTTAGCGGCATCTGACCCGACTAACAGAGGATAATCCAATCTTGCTCTTTCTGCAAAAACATCATTAAACATATGTATGTGAAATGATACTCTATGCTTTTCTATGGTAGTCAATACAAATGTTTTTAAAGCTTCCAAAACAATTAATCCACCGATGACTCCTAACACTTGCTTTGAAAAGGATAAGAGGTCACTTTCTTTCATTAATATAGAAATAAGATGGACCGATACAAATAGTTGATAAAGGGGGGTCATAATTCTTAATACAATATCGAGGAAATAATAAAAGAAAAAACATTGATCAAATTGCCACAAACGAGTGACTAAAAATTTTAAAGTATGGGTGCGGTCTCTCATTGCAATCACCTCTCCTTTTCTTGACAATATTATAGAAGGAAAATGCACCTTCAAAACAGAAAGTGCATCAATGGTTCTAATTTTGACATGAGTGGTCATTTTGCAAAGGCAAGGTAACTTCTGTCGCAAAAACCCCTTCTTCCCATTGTCTATTAACAATGCCTTGATTTTTATTGACTGCCGCATCAATCCGTTTTAACCCAAAGCCTTGCCGGTTGAGCGCTTTTAAAGATAAGAAGTTCTGTCTGGGTCTTTGAGCCATGGAGTTTTGAACGCTGATATAAAAAGTGTTTTTTAAGGGGGCAATGTATAAACGGATAAAGGCCGGCTGCTTATCCTTTGCATGAATGGTTGCTTCAAGTGCATTGTTTAATAAATTCCCTAAAATAACGGCTAAATCCGTCGAATGAATACTTAGATTTTTAGGGGCGATTGCATTGGCATGAACGTCGACTCCCTTTGCTTGAGCCCGAGTCAACTTGGTATTAACCAAGGCATCAATTAAGGTATTTCCGGTCCGAATAATCGTATCCACTTGATTCATTTCATTCGTCAGTTCTTGCAGATACTGATCCAAGGCTTGATAGTCTTGACTGGTTAAATAGGCTTGAATGACTTGAAGATGGTTGCGGTAATCATGCCGGATACCCCGCATCTGCCGGTAGATTGACTCGACTTCCAGTGCATAGTCATCCAATTCCTTTTGCTGAATTTGATGAAAACGCAAATCCAGTCTTAAACGGTAGATATACCACAGACTCAGCAATAAAACAAAAAGCACTAAACTTACTAACGCTTTAACCATAAAAGGCACTTCCTTTATAATGTTCGATAAAAGCCTTTTGAATTGTCTTAACTGAGCGACGCGAGAGAGGAACCTTTGCACCAGAAGAAAGAATGACTTCTTCTTTCCCAATACTCTCAACATGATTCAAATTAATTAAATAAGAACGATGTGGTGCTACAAACCGTTGGTCTAAGTCCTCTTTAAAACGAGCTAATGCCCCTGTTATAAAAAGCTCTTGGTCTAATAAAACTAACCGCAACTCACGTTTATTAACCTCAACCAGGATCAAATCATCAAGTTCCAAGACATATCGCTTTCCTATCAGGTCTTCAACAACCAGAAAACGTTCAGATTTCGGTTGAATCAGCAGATATTTAGAAAGTGCCCGCTCTATTGCTGTTGTATTAATCGGCTTTAACAAAAAATCTAGCGCATCTACTTGGTAGCCTTCCACTGCATATTCCGCATAAGCCGTAGCAAAAATAATCTTTAAATAAGGGGCCTTTTCTTTTAATTGATGGGCTAATTCCATGCCATTGATTTCAGCCATTTCAATATCGAGAAAAGCGATTTGCCATTCTTGATGGTCTTCTAAATGAAATAAAAAAGCCTCGGCGGATTCATAACAAGTAATAATCGGCTTGATATGGAGTGTTTGACACGCTGCTTCAATCATCCGCGTCATGTTTTTTCGTTGAATCGCTTCATCCTCTGCTAGGACTATTTGAACAATACGCATAACTACCCTCCGTCGTCATTTTTCTCTTATTATAGCAAATAATCATAAAAATATTAAAAACGATTACACATTTAAAAATTAAACAGTAATTGTTTTGATTGAAGCATATCATTCTTATTTTATTAAATATTATGGTTTACTAACTATGTACGTTACTTTGGCAAAAGAAAGGAATAGTATGTTAAAAGACTTACCAAGACTTTATCAAATTATCTATTATATCAGCTCCATGTCCCTATCAATTATTTTGTTCACGTTAAAAATACTCTATAGTAACTTTGATCAATACAAGCTCAATCATTTTCATGTTATATTGATTGTCCTCGTGGTCCTATTCGTTTTAGGTCTTTTAAGTAGATGGCTCTATGCCCATTTGAAAAAGCAATACGCCCGTAAAGCCTATATTCAGCAAGACCAATATCATATAGAAGACTTTACCAAAGATAAAATCACCGATATCAATGGTCAACCCGTCTCTTTTTTGATTTCCAATGTGACGACGGTCTATATGATTCAGTCATTCACATGGCCTTCTGTATTAGCCTACCTATTTATTCATTTAACTTTATTTACAATGATGATTAAGGGGGAAAGTTTACAACCCAACCCCTTCTTATTACTTTATGGATTGAATATCTACAAAACTAAAAACAATGACTTTCTGTACGATTTTAATCAATCCTTTGCGCATAATGAAATTATGAAGCTATCAAATAATCCTGATTGCCGCTCCTATTTAGTTGGGTCGATTGACTTGAATGCTAAGAAAAAATAGTCTCTCCTATAAAAAAAGTTAGACACTTTAGTCTAACTTCTTTTATAGTTTTAGTATTTTTTAAATTAAATCTTTGTCAAATCGCCTCTTCTCAGTTACCCCTTCAAGCGATTATTCGAACTGTTTTGCTTTTAGGCTACTAATTATTCAACAACTATAAATATTTTATGAATTATTTAATCCTCTTTCTTTTGGAATAAATCTTTTATTTTTTCCCAGACTGAAGATTGCGATTCTTCTCGCTCGAGTTCTGGCTCTTCTTTGTCTGCTTGTATTTTTTCTGTCTTCAAGACAAACTGCACGGACTTGATTTTTCCATTCTTGCTTGAAGCGTAAGAAATCGGTTGATTGGCATTTCCTGTCAGTTCAGAAAGAGTCGCATCAATGTCTTGCTCTACTTCTTGATCTAAGCCGGCTGTTTTATTCTTAAACTTATTAGAACCTTGCTTTAGTTTGTCGCTGCCCTCATATAAATCATTAGAAGCGTTAACTAATCGATTCAAATTAGCGTCTAATGAAGAACTGCCTTCCACTAATGAGGCGCTGCCCTCACTTAAACTTCTAATACCATTTAAAATAGCTTGATGACTGGACACAAGCTTTCCAAGAGATCCCGTATAATCATCGAGTCCTTGATCAAATTGAGTATATTTAACTGCCAAATCTTCCACACCGCTACTTAATTTAGGTAGTTCAGCTACTAGCTCATCTGAAGTACTAACCATTGCTTGAATGGCTGCGTGAAAGTCTGAATAAGCAGTCGTCAACTCTTGACTACCTGCTTGTAGTTGCATAGTTGAGCTAGAAACTGTCTCTAAATATTGGGCTGTGGCATCAATCATCGCATTGTTAGCCGCAAGTACTTGTTCCAAATTCGCTGCTTGTGTCTGAGCAATGACTTGATCAAGCTGAGCAGCTAGCTCTTCCTTATTCTCAATTTCTGAAGCCCTGATTTGAGAAGCGACACTGGATAAGGATAGGTTTAAATTGTTTACGGCTTGCATTCCATTATTATTGCCTGCTTGCAATTGCTGCATGTCTAAACCATTCTGTCCTAAAGCTGCTGTATATTGCTGGTAGCCTACACTTTGATTCAATTGGGTAATCCCACTATTTAACTCCCCTATTCCGGCTTGCATTTCGATCGATGCTTGATTTAATTGTTGCAGCTTACCTAACTTTTCTGCTAGCAAGCTTAATTGATCATTCGATGCATTGATTAGTGCTTTAAATTGATCCGAACCTTGTCTCAATTCTTCGGAATGACTATCGAGCTCCACTAATCCGGCTTGCATTTGCTCAATCCCTTTTTTTAGCGTGACAATTCCGTTATTTACCCTGACAGCTCCTTCTTCTAAACGCTGACTACCACTTGCTAATTGACCAGACCCTTCACTTAATTGCAAAGCTCCATCTTTTAATTCGCCTGCCCCCTCATCTATTTGCTTAACACCACTTTGTAATTCTTCAATTTTTTCAAGCAAGTTGGCATCTTCCAAATCAAATCCCAAATTGATATTGATACCATTAATAGCGATTGGCTCCATTTCAAAATTTTCTACTTTAGCCTTGATTGAAAAATTGGCACCTTGTTTAGGTAAAACAGTATAAGTTAATTGTTTGTTTTTCCCCACATTAGCGATAGTTGCTTCTTCTGCTTGAATAGCTTTTACTTTTTCAGTATCAAAAACTAAAGTAGCCTGAAGACCATAATTATTAAAAAAGAAAGGATCCACTTGTTCATTTTCTTTAATCCTTAATTTTATTTCCAAATCGCCTGATTGACCCATCAAGTCTTGAGCGCTTACTTCTTGTTGATTAAGTAAATACTTAATCGAAATTGCCCATGGTAGTTGTTGATTATTTAATTTCCCTTCATAATACAGCTTATCTTTACCATTCGTAAAGTCGACCTTTCCCTCCTTTAGCTTCAACTCAGTCTCCGATGTCATATTTCTAACCTCAGTATAGTCACCGTAATCGGTAATATCCCCTTCCTGATCAAAAATATTAACTATATAGGCATCATTAAGACTTCCGTCATAATTTAACAGTCCATACACAACCTCCTCTTTAGCTAAATTCACTTCCCTTGCCAAAGCATTGGGTAAACTGCTGCTTAAAATATTCATAATAACTATTCCACTTACCAATTTATTGATTAATTGAGTCTTCATATTTAGTGTTCCTCCTTCACGAATTTTAAACCATAAGTTAATTTTTCAATCGGCTTGTCAAATAAATAAAGCAAACCAGGTAAAACAAAAAGGACAATTAAAATAGAAAAGACAGATCCCCTAGCTAGCAGCCTTCCTAATTGCATTAAAATGCCGTGGGTCGTTATATAACCAAGTAGTGACCCTACTAAAACAATGGCAGATCCGGATGTCATAATTGAAACCGTAACATTAGAAATCGTTTCGATAATAGCTGCTTTTCTCTCAAGCCTTTCACGGTTTTCTAAATATCTTCTTGCCAGCAATATGGCATAATCAACAGTAGCCCCCAATTGAATCGCTCCTACAAGTAAATATGAAAAATAAAAAAGAACCTGATCAGTGAAATAAGGAGTGGCTAAGTTAATCCAAACAGCTGTTTCGATGGATAAAACCAAGATGAATGGAATAATTATTGATTTGAAACTAATGGCTAAAACAATGAATACAGCAGCTGTTGAGATCAAATTGACGCTCAAGTTATCCTTTGTTATGGTATCCATTAGGTCGTAAGTACTCGCACTTTCTCCCGCCAAATGGGCTTGATGAGGGTAGAATTTATCAGCTGCCTCACGTATTTCCTCAACTAAGTTAAAAGATTTTTCTCCTTCATATTCCGAATCAACTGTTAGAATCATTCGACTATAGTTTTCTGATTCTAATAGCTTTAGGGTCTCTGCATCTAAAAACTCTTTTGGGATTTCAGGCCCAACGGTATCTACATAAGAAATGATCTCCTTGACCTCAGGAATTTTTTTCAACTGATTACTCAGAGCGATTTCTTTAGTCTGCTCACCTTTAGGTACAATTAAAACCATCCGATTGGACTGACCAAAGTGTTCCTTGATTTTCGCAGAATCTTGACCCAGTTTTGTCTCTGGTCCAAATATATGTTCAGGGCCGTAATAGTAGTTATTTTCCTTTTGCGCTAAAAAAGAAGGAACTACCAAAATAGCAAAAACAACTACTAATGGAAACATCATTTTAGTAACGCCCTTACCTAATCTTCTAAATTGTGGTAGAAGTGGTTGATGTTTCGTCCTTTCCATTAAACGGTAGGTTTTTATAACCAAGACTGGTAATAAGATAAAAACAGTAAGTAAGCTAATCACAATCCCTTTAGCTAAGGCTATACCTAAATCAGGGCCAATTTTAAATTGCATTAAGGTCAATGCAGCAAAACTAATGCCGGTGGTCAAGCCACTAGAAGCGATCGAACCACGTGATTGACTTAAAGCTTTGACCATCGCTGCCTCAGCTTCCATACCTAGCTGCCGATTTTCTTCAAAACGATGAAGTAAAAAGACCGAATAGTCAAGCGATACTGCTAAGAGCAAAATATTGCCAGCACCGCTGGTTACAAAGGAAATGGTACCAAAAAGCAAGTTTGACCCAGCATTTAAAAGAATTGATACCCCAATCGTTAACAATAAAATAAGGGGCTCAAACCAATAATTGGTCGTAATTAATAAAATAACTAAGACAACTGGAATCGTAACCTTAATGATTTTACCGATTTCTTCAACCGTGGATTCAGCTGCAACTGCCGTGTTAACCGCCGCTCCCTCCAAATATCCCCTATTTCCTATCAAATCGCGCAGAGCATCAACCGCTTTTATTCGCTCTCTTTCATCGATAGTAATTGAATACAATGCATTTTGGTTTTTATAATAAGCCTCAACAAGCTCTTGATCATATTGATCCAATGGTTCCGTTATGTTAACAGTGTCATCTAACCAAAGGACCTCATCCACTCCTTTAATTTGACTAATTTTATCCTTAAATGCTAACGCTTGAGGAATGGTTAGGTTCTCTAGCATTAAACGCGCATTAGGGACTTGACCTTCAAACTCTTCCTCCATCATTGATAAAGCTTGCGTAGAAGGACTGTCTGAAGGAAGATAATCATTCATATCATAGTTCACCTGTACTCTAGGCACACTTAATAGACTTATTACAGATCCAATTATAAAAAAGAACAAGACAAGCTTGTCATGCTGCAATATCTTTCTAAATACTTTTTCCATACTTCCTCCTTAAATAAAAATATTGTCGTTAAATAGGATTGTTAAACGACTACTTTTAGAGTATATTAGAGCTAGATATATTAGACAATGTTCAATATAAGGACAGTTGGCCTATTTTTAGACATTTTGTATTATTTGTCCGATTGTTCATTCAAGGAGGAAGTATGAAAAAAGAACGAATTACAACAACAATGACGAAAAGAGCTTTAGCTGATTCTTTAAAGAAACTAATGAATAAAAAAGCCTTAGACAAGATATCGATTCGTGAAATTGTAGAAGACTGTGGCGTCAACCGCAAAACATTTTATTACCATTTTACTAATATCTACGATTTACTCAACTGGATGTTTGAAGATGAAGCGATTGAACCGATACAAAAATATGACTATTTTACCGAATATGATGAAGTGGTGCGCTTTGCCATGAACTATGTGGAAGAAAATGAACACGTAGTTAGCTCAGCCATCAATGCCTTAGGTAGAGATGAATTGAAAAAATTCTTCTATAATAACTTCATTGAAAATATGCGTAATATTGTCGATGACATTTCAAAAGAGATGGTCATTCCTGAAGATTATAAGGACTTCCTGATTGACTTTTATACCGATTCCTTTGCTTCCCTACTGACTAATTGGACACACAACAAAGATAAAAAAGATAAGGAAAAATATATTGAATACATCTCTATTACCCTCTTTGAAGGAATACGTCCTGATCTTGAACGGACACATGAACACTTTGCTAATCAGTAACTATTAAAAACCCCTGAAGTCAGATTGGACTGATCTCAGGGGCTTTGTTTTCTTAATAAAAGTTATTTGATCTTTACTCGCCAGAAATATACTCGAAACCGTCAGTTATCAGCCCCTTTGTCATTCAATTTTTAGTCGTTAATGAATAATTTGTATGATAAGATTTTATTATCTTAAGTTTTACTGGTACAAAGTACTCAAACTAATTAAAGGTAAGGAGCCCATTGGATGAAGTTAATAATAAAACACTTAAAAAAAGATTTTAAAGAAACACAAGTCTTAAAAGACGTTAACTTTGAGTTTGAAGCAGGCAAAATATATGGTCTTTTAGGGAAAAATGGAGCAGGTAAAACGACCTTTTTCAATATTATTTATGGTGAACTAGAACAAAGTGGTGGTCTCTTTTTTCTTGAAGAAAACGGAAGGCTTTCTGATATCAGCTATGAGCAGGTTGGCATGCTATTTTCAGAAAATTTTTTGCCCGATTTCTTAACAGGCTATGAGTATGTTAAGTTTTTTAATGATTTAAACGGAGAAGGTCAAGCTCCCGATCATTACCTGGATTTGATGGCGTTCTCTGAAGAAGACAGACACCGCTTAATCAAAGACTATTCGCATGGGATGAAATCGAAACTCTCGCTCCTCTCAATTATCATTGGAAAACAAAAAATAATTCTTTTAGATGAACCACTGACTTCCATCGATGTTGTAATGGCGGCTGAGATAAAGAAAATATTAAAAGAATTAAAAAAAGAACATATTTTGATTCTCTCTACGCATATGCTTGAACTTGCTAAAGAACTATGTGATGAAATAGTCATATTAAGTGATGGAAAATGCATGCCCTTTGAACACCTAAAAAAAGATGAAGATTTTGAATCGAAAATTGTCGAACTTTTAAAGGAGGACAAAGGAGGTGAATAAAATATTAACCTTTTTAATCCAATACCAACTGATTAGTTTTTACAATGGGTTCATTTTTAATTTGCAAAGAATACCTCTCATTGGAAAAATCTTTTCGAATAAGTTATATCACTCTAAATTCTTACTTAAATGGGGACCTCCCCTGTCAGTGATCTTTCAAATGATAAAACCCATTGTAACAAATATAATTTTTATCGCGCTTATCGGTCTTTTGCTTCCTACTTTTTCGAATAAGTATGTCGAATCAGAAGAGATTATGTTTTTGAGCTATGGACCCTTTTATCTATCGATTGTGATGCTAATGATGGCAGTAGCGATTGAAATCTATAGCGCCTTTGAAAACGCTGAAGACAAATATATGCATATTAAGATCTTTAGAGTGAATCCTAGATTTTACTCTATCGCCAATGATCTTTTGAAGTATGGACCTAAAATCGTCGGATTTAGTATTGGGATGTTCCTCTTTTCTTTTATTTTCAAGATCACTTTACTTGAAGGCTTTTCATTTGTTATTTTTTCGATTGGACTAAGATTATTTATTAGAAGTATCTTTCTCTACTTGTGTCGCAACAATTATCCTCTCGGCAAAAAAGTGGCTAATTTTCTAGTTTTTTTCACTTGTGGAGTAGGCTTTCTTTTGGCAATAGTCGGTACTTTTATCGATTTAGGATTTAACTATGCCTTCTTTTTCTCGGTCATTTTTTTAGCCCCTGGTCTTTTGATGCTCGTTTTAACCATTATTTTCACTTTGAAAACTACTTATCTGGAACAATTTATTTTGAAGTCTTTAAATATCAGCGACTTGCTTGAATCGCAACAATTCGTTGATGAAATAGATAGCCAGTCCGCCAAAGTGGAAGATAAAGATATCCGAATAGGAAAGAATGATTATTCTGATGATCAAGGAATTATCTATCTTAATAAGATTTTTTATGACCGAATTGGTTCAGTCTTTAAAAAGAAAATCCTGATTCGATTAGCCTTCATTGGCATCACTCTTGTTATGCTTAATGTCGTAAAGTATTTTGTTCCCCTCTCTCCTGCCGATGTCAAAGGGCTCTCACAATTTATTCCCTTAGTATTATTATTAATTGCTAGAAAAATGTATTTGGGTGAATTTTTTACTAAAACGACCTTTTACTATATGGACCGTAAACTGTTAAGCTTTCATTTTTATCGAGCGAAAGAAAATATAACTACTGCTATTGTTTTTAGAACAAAACAGTTGCTTAAGTACAATCGTCCACAATTTATTGTCGCTTTAATTGGTCTATTATTCACCTATTATCATTGGGATCTATTCGATAGTCAAAGCCTTTTAGTGATGGTCATCAGTTTAATCAGTGGGTATGTCTTTATGACCTTTCATTTTCTTTTTGCTTATTATATGTTTCAACCCTTTACCAATCAAATGAAGGTAAAAAACCCTGTCTATACTGGAATTCTCAATTTTGTCCTCTATATTTTGTATTTTAGTATGGTTAGATTATCTTCCTATACTCACTATTTGGTATTCGGCTTTTTCTTATTCGTGATCTTGTATGTTGTTTTGGGTATAATGATCGTCTATTTATTTGGACCCAAACGTTTTAGACTGAGATAAATACGCAAAAGAATATGCAAAATATTTATCATTTCAATAATTTCCATCTGATAAAATGACCGTTTAAAGTCCATAAATAAACCTTTTTCTCACAGCGAATAGCACTCCCTTCTAATCCATTCCACATGACTTTGAGGGGAGTGCTTTTATTTTCTCTCGCTATTTAATCTCAATCCAATAATCGCCCAGTCTATTTTAACTCTACTACATAGACCATCTATATTATTCAAACCTTCATTTATCCGTCTGTATTTGCCTACTTTTTATTCATTTGATTTTGTTTTCCCCATTGGTTAAGGAAAAAGCTTACAGTCAAAACCCTTCTTTAACCTATACACTTAACCATTTACAAAGAAAAACTAAGAATTTCCTTTATAACTTTAACATGCCTTTAAACATTATGCTATTTTGAACTTAAGCAATCACAAAGAATGGCGGTCTTAGTTGATTGGATCCTTTGCTATCAATGAAGAAAGAGAATAGCCATTTAAAATAGAGCATAGACATTTAATTTATTGAATCAATTTTGAACCCATTTTTGTTCGGATATCATGAACAACCATAAAACCAACCAGAATAAATCCTAAATACCCATTAATTCCATAAAGGACATTTACAAGATCCTTGTAGGGCAAGAAAATAGCGATTACCATTCCAATAACTCCACCCAAAATGGTTAAGATTTTATAGCGTGAGCTTCCATCTGTGGCCACACGACCCACCCCTGTCCAGAGTAGAGGAACTGCCGTGGTATAGATTCCAGCAAAAACAATAACGGCAAAAGCTTGCGCAAATACCGGGTTCACTTTATTAGCTAATACCAATGCTGGAATATCAGCCTTACCAGTTTCACCAATGTAGCTAATTAAAGCGATACAACAAATGGCTGCTGCCCCGAAAATGAATAAAGTAGATAGAAGCATTCCTGTGTTCACTTCTTTTAATTTGTTTTTTGCACCAATTTCAGATAGAAAAGCTGCAAACCACAAAATAACAAAGCCACCGTATGATGCGCCTGAAAAAAATGGATTGTCGCCGCCTACTTGAACCAAATCATAAACGCCTCGATCAATTGCGCTTACATTTTCGCTGAAGTTTGGAAAGCCAGTGATCGCAGTAATTGTTGATACAATCAGAATAAGAATAATAATAATCGGTCCTATTTTACTAAGTGCCTTGATAATTCCGTCTAATCCAAAGACAGCTGTAGCAACTACTGCAATGGTTAGAACCAATGCACCTACTCCGTTTGCTAATCCCCATTGTTGAGAGGCCGTAGCATTCGCCCCTCCACACATAACGATAAAACACATATAACAGAAAAAGGCAGAAAAATAATCAAAGAAAGCACCGATGTACTTACCGGTATAATGTTGGTATATGTCGCCGCCTCTTTCAAGTTTCAAGCGATTACCATTGGTCGCAAAGGATAAATTCGTATAGACATAAATGATTGCCGCAACAGCTATGACAATCCAAAATCGTGAGCCATAGGAAGCCTCATATTGCATTACTTCTTGCATTGTCGCAAATCCGGCCCCAATGTAAAAGGCAATACACGCGCCTGTAAATCCTAGAATCGTCCAAATGTTCATTTTTGATTTTTCCATGTTTTCCCCCTCTTTTCTACTTTCGAACATCTTGTCATTCTGAAGAAGTAAATTTTAAAAAAAAGCAGTCCATAGAACAGTTATAAAGCTATTCGATCGGGACTGCTCTTATTATTTTAGAATCTATTCACTCTATTCAAGTGGATTTAGAAGACCGTAACTTCCGTTACTGGTTGGCTCAGTGCATTTATCGCACGTTCAACCATCTTCATGCGCAATTTCTCTTCATCTTTTCGCTCCAGGGATGGATCTCCAGTAGGGTGAGGAATAGCAACTGTTGGCACAATTCGGTTCGCTCCAACAGATTGAGAAATGGTAATAATTGTAGCCATATGAACAATTGGAATACCAAAACGTTCGATTTCTTTAACGATTGTTGCTCCGCAACGTGTACAGGTCCCTCAAGTACTGGTAAGAATTACTCCGTCAACTCCCGCTTCCTTCAATTCTTTTCCTATTTCTTTACCGAATATGATGGCATTACCAACTGCCGTACCTGTACCTGTCGTGGTGTAGAATTTCTCATGAACCTTACCAATTTTGCCTTCTTTTTCCATTATTCTAAGAGAGTCTAATGGAAGAACACGATCTGGCGATTCATTACAATAGATAGGATCAAAACCACCATGAATGGTGATGAAATCGCCTGTAAGGTTAGCATGATCTTCGATATTGTATTTACCCCATTTTTGAGCAGAGGCAGACTGAATCCGATCGGGATTTCCTACCGGTACAATCCCTCCAGTAGTTACCAAAGCTATTGTGGCTTTAGTTAAGTCCTTAATTGGAGGGGCTGGCTCAACCAAGTCAAAGCTAGGCATTGGCATTTCAGTTTTATATTCTTCGTTGTTCAAACGTTTCATCAGCATCTCAACCGCACGAACGGCACCGATTTTATCGGAAAAGCCTGTAATACGCTTACCTTGCTTGAAGATCCCATCTTCTTCAGGAATAACTTGCTCGCCTGCTAATATTTTCTTCGCAATCGCAGCCATTTTAGGTAAGGCAGATCGCATATCAACTGCACTATTTCCAGTTGGAACGGTATATGCTTTTAGTCTGGTAATTTCAAGACCTGGGTTTTCTTCATACATACCTGATACTACAGGGATATCGTATTTATCCACCACGAACTGAGCAATTAAGGATGAAGCCACCCCATAGCGGCCCGCATTAAAGGAGGGGCCGACTACTACTAAATCCGGTTGAATCTCATCCATTGCTTTCTTAAATTCAGCTAAAGCTGCTTCATTGTTTTCATTGATATAGTTATCGCCACAAATAAAAGTCGCGACCACTTTACCTGCATCGCCCAACTCCTTTTCAAATCCTACGGCAGGACCGACTGTCCCTTCCTTTAAAACGGGAGCAAAGTCGGCATTGTCTTCTCCACCAATCTGACCAAAAAACTGATTCAAATAATATAAGATTCTTTTTTCCATTGTCTTCCTCCTCGTTCTAATACTCAGTGACCATCAAATTATGATATCCGATCTCTGAAGTGGCTCCAATCACAGCATTTAATTCACACTTCATAACACCGGTTTCAGCATCATAGGCTCCAGCCCATCCTCCTGCCAAATTGGCAATCGCTTCTGGATCTCCCAGGATACGGTCCGCTTTTGGTAATGTTACAACGTGAGAAACGTTTCCTGTTGATATTACAGCTTTTGCTTCTGGTTTTGAGTCTGCGAGTGGTTGACTGGCTCCATCCCAACCAGAACATTCATCTGTAATCAGAACAGCTTTTATCCCTTGTTTTTCTAATCGTTCAGCAATCATGACTAAGTCAGAGTCTGGATTTCCATATCCTTCTTCCGATACAATCACCCCATCTGCCCCCAACTGCTTGCATAATTTAGCAGTGAAATCACACGATCTAAATTTTCCTTCTAAGGTTGTTAGTTCTGGAACCATAACCACACCAAGGAAATTAATTTCTTTGCCGTGTTTTTTCAAAAGTTCTAAGATAACTGGATTGGTTTGATGTTGATAAGTCGTAATCTTATCGCAAGCTGCTACACAGTTGCCCGAAACGACTGCTCCATCCAGTTCTTCCAGCGGATGCAGAAGTGTTGGAATAATATTTTTAGCATCCACTCCATAGATATAAGAGTCATGGAGAAGTCCTTGAGTGATTAACATCTCAGCATAGACTACCTTAGGAAGATCTGGATATTTAGCTGTTTCTTCTGGATTTGATCCTACTTCAAACGTTTCGATTTCATAGACTGGAGCGTCTTTTGCAAACTGTCCGACATATTCAGAGATTAATAGACCTGCCATTCGAACTGCTAATTCATGTTCATGCGCTGTTAATCCGTCGACTACCGATAGATCCACCACTAAATTAAAAGTCTTGGAGAAGGGCGTCCATTTTGCTCCTTCTCCCCACATATCAATCACACCTTCTTGGAAGCCGACAATATCTCCAATTGTAACGATAGCAACGCCTTCTAATACGTTATAAGCTCCATTCCCAAGCTGGCCAGTCTGCGAAGTTATCCCAGCAAATCCAGGAACACCTTCTACTTTTACCCGTGGTTCAATGACATCTTTTACAGGGATGATGCGTGTCTTTTCACCTGGTTTAGCGATATCGACAGTAACCTCTTTAATATTGTCCAAACTCTTAATATAATTGACTAATTCTTCGCGATTTAAAACGAGTTTTTCTCCTACTACTTCATTTTTATCGCCAAAGACAACATCATTAATTTTTACTTTACGTCTTTCTAGTTTCAAATTGATTCCCTCCTATTTGTTAAAACGATCTCCCAACTCACTTACCTCTTTAAGAGCTACTTTTAAAAGCTCGTAATCAATAAATTCGTAATCCTCCTTATTCTTGTAATCCACTGTATGGGTAGCTAAAGAGTTTTGTAAAAGTTCTATGCTATTTTCAATTGCCAAAAGAGACTGAGTGTTATCTCCTTCTGGTTTATCTGATATCAAGATCGACCGTACGGGAGAAAAATGCATCCGACCACTGGCGGCCAAAGGAGATGTCATTAAATAATGTCCTTTGTGAATCAAGTCACGTGCCTTTTTCAAAACAGCTAATTGATCACCTTCAACCAAGATTGTGTTACCGCTTTCATTGACGGTTATATTATTCGTTAAAATCATATCACCACCTCTATCTTTTCACTTTTAATGAAGACAATGCTAACGCTTACATCCAATAATAAATTGTGGGTTGAAACCATCTCATCACCTCACTGATATACTAACTGTTTTTCAGATGAATGTCAATTGTATTTAGATAAAAATTTTGATTTATTTAAAATAAAAATTTACATAAAAAAACCTTAAGATCTTTTTACTAAGACCTTAAGGTTTTTAACTATATTTCATTCACTCTTAAAAGAGAGATTCTTTAATTCTAGAAAGAAAGTCTTCAATATGTTCGTAAGCATATTGTTCGGCTGCCTCTTCATCTTGATCTTCAATCGCTTGCACGATTTTACGGAAGGTTCTGGTAAAGATAGTCATATCATCAAAGTAATCATTACAATAATGCCACAATCTTTCGGTATGTAAATGAAGATGAGCTAGTGTTTCTTTTAACCATCGATTATCACAAGCTTGAAAAATAATTTGATGGAATCGTTCATCTTCGTTGATAGCCTCTTGATAACTTGCTGTAGTAGAATAAGATTCTAAATTTTTAATAATTTGCTTCAACTCTGCTAATTGTGAGGGGGTGATCCGTTTTACGGCTTGACGAGTCGCATAGGGATCTAGTTGCTTTGTTACATCAAATAGCCCCTTGATATTACGAAAATCAATAGGAGCAACTTGTGCTCCAAACCTTGGCACAATATTAATGAGATCATCTCGCTCTAGCTCTTGCAAGGCTGATCGAATCGGTGAACGACTTACGCCAAATTCTTCAGCTAGATCAACTTCATTGAGTATTTTTCCGGGTTTATATTCAAACTCAATGATGCGACGCTTCAATTGATTATAGATACTTAAATTTTTCTGATCCAATCTTCTTCACCTCTTAGCTATCAAGCCATTCTGTATAACACTATACATAGACCTCACTTATTATAACCTCAATCTTTGAGGAAAATCAAATAATGTTTAATTATGTATAATCTCCTAGGTTATCTTTACGTTAGCACTCAATTTTATTTTGCACAGCGAATTAAAAGAACTTGTATAAAGTATAGCTTTTTTTTAACCTCTCTCTTAAATCGTTTAAACTATTTTTTCTTTGATTATCTCATTCATAGTGTTTTTTCACTTGCGAAGTTGGCTTTCTTTTCGCATTAGCCGGTACTTTGGTAGATTTAGAGTTTAGCTATGACTTATTTTTCTCAATCAATTTTTTAGCCCCTGGTCTTTTAATGCTCGTTCTAACCATTATTTTTACTTTAAAAACTTCTTATCTCGAGCAGTTTGTTTTAATTGTTTGAATATAAGCAATTTAATTGAATCCCGACAATTCGTTGAAGAAATAGATAGCCAGTCCGCAAAAGTGAAAGTCGAAGATATCCGAATAGGAAAGTCTGATTATTCCAATGATCAGGGAATTATCTATATTAATAAGATTTTCTATGACCAAATTGGTTCAGTCTTTATAAAGAAAATTCAGATTCGATTAGCCATCATTGACATCACTCTTCTTATTCTTAATGCCTTAAAGTATTTTGTTTTAGGTATAATGATCGTCTATTTATTTGGACCCAAACGTTTTAAACTGAGATAAAATTGAAGTTTCACAAAAAAAGACGCTTTTTATAATCTTTCATGACTGAAAATTGGGTTGATTTAGAAGGCGTTTTTTTTAAGATTTTTTTAATAACTAAATATCTCGTCTTTTAACAATTAAACAAATAACCAGAGGCAATCAGTGTACTGACCCCTATAGTTGGACCATGAAATTCAACTTTAGGGAGTCTTATTATGGCAAAATATAACTTAGATTTTAACATCATCCACAACAAATATCCTTTAAACACATCTCTCATTTTCTCAACTCTCTCGATAGCCTGATTCATATTTTCTATCAATGACAATAACCTTACTGCCATCACATATCATACACATATTCGTGAATTCAACTTTTTCTATCATTTATCAAAACTCCTGTAAATTATAATTTATCTTTTTTCATGCTTTTTAGAGCAAAATAATTAATTTATTGATCTAATAGTATTTCATTTCATATTTTGTTTCTCTAGTAGAGGGTTTGAAATCTAGTGTTTATCGTTACTATCTTCCGTTTTCATAATTATGACACAAGACCCGGGTGTTAAATCGTATAGTAATATCAACACTTATAAAATACAAATTTTATATCTATTCAGGTGAATTGCTAACCTTATAAACTCAAATTTATAATATTCTTATCTCAATACCAACTACACCATACTCTTGCTGTTTTTCTTTTGGATAGTATACATCCATATCAGCTGATGAAGCCTGATTAATATTGTCGATAGTATAACCACATCGCAATAAAGATAATGACTCATACAACTTATCAAATGATGGAAATTTATGTAATGCAACCACGACAGCACTTAATTTACATTCACTATTCTCAGTATTTGTAAACTTAATGAAATCTCCAACTTGTATCATTTGCCTTTTTTCATCTAACAATCGCAATTCAATATCTTTTTGCTTATACTTTATTTTATAAAAAGGTTCAGGATGTAAGTTCATATAATGAATCAAATTATTCACCTCCCTAATGATTTACTGTTTACAATATTTATTATCGAAAAACCCTGCTACATAGTACATCAATAACTCATTTTTTTGATTTTAAACTTTGTTAGAAGCTCTAAAACCCTTGTATTTACTTGACTATTTGCCTGTGTCATTATTATGACACGAAACCCAGATGTAAACTCCTAAAATTTCTTACTAACTCTTGATTATTAACGTTATAAGATCCATAACTTTATCAACATGAATATCTTCTTTAATCAAATAATTCCATAGACTAACATTCGGCCATAAAAATAAATCTACAATCCTTCGATAATCATCCCAAACACTCTGCTCGATATTATCTAAATCATAAATTTTAAAAACATGATTCAGTAAATCATTACGATAGTCGGTCATTTTCTCGAAGCTTTCTTTCGCCGTTAGATTCTCAAAATCATACATAGATAATTCATATCTTGTTTCGTTAAGAATATTATTATTATTCACTACCGTTCCAGACATATTAAAATCAATTAGACCCACAAATTCATTCTTATTAACTAAAATATTTGTTGCATTAAGATCGCCTTGTATGGAGCACTTTCTTAATTGAGGCAGAACTTCTTTTATTCCATTCCTACAGTTCTGATTTACCTCATCTAATGTAGAAATTAAATTTGATTGGTTTTATAGACAATAAGCATTCTCTTAATAAATGATAATTTTGTTCTTTCTCATCAATTTTTTCTTCTCAATCTGGTAATTCAATGATTGACCACATACTCCATCTACTCATCAAATCTTTATTTGAATTTTTTGCCATATATTTGGCAGTATTTTTTAACACTTAAAATTTTATATTGTCTGAATAGTCATTGAAGTTACAGATTTCGTATGGAACATATTCTTCAATCCAAGAAACAAATTCTATTTTTTCCAAGTTAAATTCATATAAGTAATTTCCATCGGGAGATTGAAGGTAACTTGGTACATAAATGCACTATTGTTATAGTTATCAATCACTTTAATCAGTTCAATAAAGTCATTTTGAGTTAATTCATTTTTTGAATTAATTTTAATGACCCAATCCTTATTGACATAAAAATTAATTCTAATATCAGTTTTTGAGGGACTTGTATCGTTACCAAAGGCGATTGTTTTATTGTCTATTTGGATATAATCACATATGTCATGGAATAGCTTGCCTTCATCTTTAATGCTCTCCACTATTAATTTATAGCCCATTACTCCCCCAGTTTACTATTCTATTTCTATTCGAGGGTCTGGAAACCCCGTATTCATCGTTATTATTTGCCGTTATCATAATTATGACACGAGACCCACAGGCTGGATCTATTATGATGTCTGATGGGGTTGGCTTTACCAGTTCGACCATCATCTTTATAATATGTCTAGGTGTTCTAAACTGTCCATTTGTACCTGATGTAGATAGCTTAGATAGTAAGTACTCATAAAGATCTCCCTTTAAATCTCCTTCTAAAACTAAACTATCTATTGCTGTTACAATTTTCTCTAACATTTGAGCTGTAGGAATTTGAAACATTACATCTGTCATAAATTTAGAAAAGGAGGATCCTTCATTGCTATTCAAGTCTTTTATAAATGGAAATACTCCTTCAACAATCGTTTTATGCATTTTTTCTGCTTCAAACTCTTTGAAATTGTGCCATCTCAAGTCTTCATAATCAAAGCTGTTTTTGTATTTTTTACTATTCCCTTTAAATATAATTTTTGGTTCAAGACCTAATATATTCGCTTCTGCTTCACTTTGTAATTGTTTATCATCTAATGTTTTTATAAAGATGAGATATGTAAATTACTCGATAACAGTTAACGGATTAGTAACTCCACCCGTCCAAAATGTTTCCCATATTCTTTCTACTTTATTCTTTAATTCACCTGTCAACATATTTTCCCTCCTATAAAATTCAATTTAAATATACCTTTAATTTATTACATTAAATATTAAATTTTTATTTAAATTGAATTTCCGCGCACTAATCCTATACAAATTATTTTGTTAATAGTGAGTTCTTCATTTTCACCCTCACAAAACCCTAGTTTGGCCTAATTATATAATTAAAACCTATGATTTTAAACGGAATATTTACATAAGTTTCGCTTCATCTGAATTGAAGACTCTTTTCATACAAAAACACTCCCATCAAATTCATTTTCCTTGAATCCAATGGGAGTGTTCTAAAGTTTTGTACTATTATTCAGTTTCAGTCCAATACTAAGCTCATTACATTAGTAAGTCTGTGTTTTATCTTCTACTAACCATTTGTCAATTGTTTACGAATAGACGAAGAAGAAAATTCGACCACTAGAATGAGCACAACCAGTCCTACTAGAATGGCTCCTACTTGCGACCAACGGTTGGAGGACATGGCAAATTTAAGGGGTGCACCAATTCCTCCCCCTCCTACCAGACCTAAAATAGAAGCATCCCTTAAATTCATATCGAAGCGGAAAATAATTGTTGATAGTAAACTAGACCATAATTGAGGAATAATCCCACAACGAATCTTCTCGAAAGTATTGCAGCCAGCTGCATCGAGCGCTTCTAAAATGGATTTATCCATATCGTCAATGGCTTCACTAAATAACTTGGTTAACATACCAATGGAAGTCACTGAGATCGTCATAACGCCTGCAAAAGGTCCTGGACCCGTCACCCGAATAAACATTAGACCATAGACAAAGGCTGGAATGGTTCGAATAGCCATCACCAAAAAACGGGTCATCACTACAACAGGAACCGGAACCACTTTACTCGATGCTAGAAAAGAAAGAGGAAAGGAGAAGACTGCTCCGACCAGAGTCCCTAAAAAGGCGATCGCCATCGTCTCCAATAATAAATAAGGAACCGACTGTTTCGTAAGATTAAAAAGCAGTTCTCTGTCTGGGTTAACAATTCCTTGGATGATACTTACAGCAAAAGTGATGCCCCGCTTAGCAAGCCCCACTTCATCAATGGTTGAAGCAGACCAGACGACTAGCCCAACTACTAACATCGTCCAAGCCAATACTTGCCAGCGATTCGTATCTTTACTTTCATACATTTGATTAATTTTATCTACCATGACTACCTCCTATGTTAACCTTGCTCTTAGATAGCGACTGATACTTTCAATCACCACTACCGTTAAGAACAGACAAAGCAGGATCATTCCGACATTCTGATATTCTCGCCAACCTAGATTCTCATCGAGAATAATGCCGATTCCTCCTGCCCCAACATAACCTAAAATAGCAGCGTGGCGAACATTTCCTTCGAAAGTGTATAAGGCTACTGACAGATAAGTTGGAAGCACTTGCGGTTTAATCGCTCCGAGAAAACTATACATTTTATTCGCTCCTAAGGCTTCCATGGCTTCATAAGGCAACATATCCGCTGTCTCAATGGCTTCATAA
Organism: Facklamia sp. P12932; assembly: GCF_050409545.1. Classification (NCBI taxonomy): domain Bacteria; kingdom Bacillati; phylum Bacillota; class Bacilli; order Lactobacillales; family Aerococcaceae; genus Facklamia; species Facklamia sp. P12932. The sequence continues at coordinate 164,193 of NZ_JBNUPG010000002.1, forward strand.
AGTTGTTTAGCTATGAAAGAAAAGGTGAATAAAGCAATTGCCAAGGTCCCTGCAAAAGTCCCTAAGCCAAAAATATAAGTCAAAATCAAAGCGGTCACTAAGGTTGGTAAAGTTCTGATTAGACTCAACAATAGTTTTAAAAGACTAGTTATCCAGTGATTTCTAGTTAAGTTAGTGGCAGACCACATGGCATAAGGTATCGCTAAAAGCGCACCAATAAAAGTCCCCAGTACAGACATTTTAATCGTATCGAGCAGCGGAGGGATTACCTCATTAAAATAAGCCGTATTGGGTGGTACCATCCGTTTTAAAATAACAAAGAATTCCTCACCACGCTTGATTAAAACTTGTAAATCAAAACCAGTCATTTTAGCTGATAAATAAATCAATAAAGTAATCAATAAAACAATTAACAAGGTAAAAGAGCGCTTCTTATACACCTTCTTGCCATTTGAAAGCACGATTTCTTTGGGACGCATAAATGAAAGTATTGGATTATTCATAGGAGTCACGTTCCTCTTCAGTGCTTTGTCCTTTATAAATATGGTTTAGGACTTCTTGGGTGACTTCATTTGAAGGCCCATCATAAACAATTGCTCCTTCGCGAATGCCAATAATCCGATCACAATATTCAAGCGCCAATTCCACATGATGAATATTGATGATGACGGTGATGTTGTCTGATTGATTGATATTCTGGAAATCTCGCATCACTACAGCAGCGGTGACTGGGTCCAAAGAAGCAACAGGCTCATCGGCTAGAATAATGCGTGGATCTTGCGCCAAAGTCCTAGCCAGTGCCACCCGCTGTTGTTGACCACCCGATAGTTGGTCGACTCGCGTATAGGCCTTATCAAGAATTCCTACCCTGTCCAAAGCTTCCAAGGCTTTTATTTCTTCTTCCTTCTTGTAATAGCCAATCAAGACGCGCCAAAAAGGGATATCAGGGACAAAAGCCGATAAGACATTGGTGATGACTTTTGCACGAGTTACTAAGTTAAAAGACTGAAAAATCATCCCGATCTTACGTCGGAACTGACGCAAGCTCTTACCTTTTAAGCCACTCACATCCACCCCATCAACCGTTAATTTTCCTTCTGAAATGGAATGCATTTTATTAACCGTTCGAATGAGAGTGGACTTACCTGCACCCGATAAACCAATAATGCCAACGAATTCTCCTTGATCAATCTCCAAATTAATATCTTGTAATGCTAATACACCTTTTGGATATCTTTTATAAACTTGTTCAAATTTGATCATTGCCTTCTCCTTTTTTAATCTTTCAACTAAAGAAACACCCACCGTCCAGTGGGTGTTTTGTTTTAGACTATTTGTCGGTATTTATTATTCACCTTGTTCACGTAGAATTTTTTGTGCTTCACGTTCTGTTTCATAATCTTCAGCTTTGGCGGGTTTGTAGCCTTCATGACTATAAATGGCAATGACTTCTTTACCTTCTTCGGTTTCAGCAATATTAATGAAAGCATTTTGAAGGGCTGTTTTTAATTCGTCTGTCATTATCTCTGAAGTCTTACTTACAGAAACAGTGTCATTGTAAACATTAGGAGTAACGCCAATGACATTTGTCTCTTCCCAAATGCTCGCTTCACGTCCCATATCTTCCATCCATGCATCGACATTATCACGACGTAAGTCAGCAAAGCCAACCACCACATCTACTTGCTCGGATGCTAAACGAGCAATGGAAGAAGGATAGGAATCTGCTTGAACGACATTTGATAAGTCAGAAATTTGTTTACCATCGAATTGGTTTCCTAACCAAATGGAAGGATAAATGTAACCTGATGAAGAAGAGGAGGACATGACTGACCACTTAGCAGAGTCTAAGTCTTCCCATGTTAATTCTTCGCCATTGTTTACTTTCTCAGCTAATTCTTGGCCTTTTTCAGAAGGCCCTGCAATAATTAAGCCTTTATAATAAGAAACTTGATCTTCAATTAATTCAGTCGCTTGACCGTCATTCCAGTCTGCTGGATTCTCAGAGTCTTTCGATAAACCTTGACGGGTCGATGTAAGAAGAACGTCCACATCGTCTTCGAACAAGACATACGTTCCGCCAGGAATTAAACCAACATCAATCGTTCCTGCAGCCATACCCTCTCCGACTGCTTCATAAGATGTTCCGACAGTAATTTCGACATTCTTAACATTGAATCCTTCTTTAGCTAACTCATCAATCAAGAGCTGTTTTAAAGGCTCGGTTGTTGTAATAATTTCTTCGGGATCACGGGATGGAACAAAAGCAACTTTTAACGTCTCAATTTCAACTGCTTCTTCTTGCGCATTTACAGTAAATACATTCAAAAAAACACTTGCCAGTAGAGATAGGACCATTAATAGACTAAACTTTTTCTTCACAGATGTTACCTCCAAATATTTGATAGCTCAATTATAACGAACTAAGTAAAGTAGAGCAACTTGCTTGTTCAATTTTACATAAAGTTTACAGTAGGTAAGAAGCCATTCAATCATTCTCCTGTTATCATGTGTTTTTTTAATACTATTTTCTCATACTAAGAAAATATTTTTATTTTCGTATAAAATAAATTTGACAAAACTCTCTACATTAAAAAGCTTTTATTATTGAAACAGCAAAATCAATAATTTCAATTCCATAAAACTGACTAATGAAAACCTAAATAATGTTGTGCATTTTCTCCCTTACAATCTGGTTTCCTTAAGGGTCTTTAGAATTTGATTTTCTAGTCTACGAAAAGTAATATAAGTTTCTGTTAGAAAGTTACCACTACCGGGTGTAAAATCATGAGCAATTTCAGCGAATACAAAAGTGGATGTAGTTTATTCCTAACACATTACTAGAGCTTTTATTATTAAACCCAGGTGTTTTCTGTATATTTCCTTTGTTTTAGGTGAATTGTTAATGATTAGGAGCGCACTTATCACAAAAATCGTTTCCACCATCATTTTCCCATGTTAGTCCACATCCACAATCTGGACAATAATTTTCCCAAATAAGATCTGGATAATTAATGATTTGTCTACCTTTACTATTTAACGTTCTCTGCGTAAGTTTTTGTGCTGTATCTACTTCAATGCTATCTACTTCAAATTCTGGATAAGAATCTTCGTCTTCATTTTCATACTCATAGTGTATACGTGCAACTATCTCAATTTTTTTATTGTGATTTTCTTTTATTAAACCATATTCCATTGTAGCGTATTCTTTATCATCAGAATCCCAAATAGAGTTCTCTAAATCAAAAAATGTACAGTTAATTACAATTTCTACTAAACACTTTAAAGCAACTACTATTTCATGCTCTTCAGAGTTATAATCTATAACTACAGAGCTTAACATTTTGAAGCTCAGTTTCCTCATATTCATATCCACCAATAATGCCTTTACGATCATAATCAAACCCGTCAAGTTCGATGTTTTGTGAATTATCAAAAATTGTTCTTTAATTTCCTCAGCAAACCTATAATTAATACTATTGATGTACTTTAAAGCTTGTTGAGCGATAAGTTTATCCGTATTAATAAGATTCAATAATTCATCTATACTTTTATAAAGATAAATTCCTTTTATGTCCTCAAAATCTTTATCTCCACTTATTACATATATGGGTTGATAATCTTTTTTTCTTAAACTCTTTAACATTGAAATATTAAAAGCATCAGGAAACTCGTGCTTCTTCTTACCTGTTCCGAATGGCTTTCTGTTATTAAAATAATCATTTAGTATAGTTTTTAATTCAATACTATCTAAATCTAAATATGTTACTTCTGCCTCATTTAAATAATTATGAAATTGATTTAGCGCTTCTTGAACTACCTCTTCAGTATCCAATTTATTAAAACTATCAGCATACTTACTGTTTCTAAGAATAGCTATTTCTCTGCTATTAAAGTTTTGGTTTATTTCATTGTTTTTTTTCAACATTTTCTTTTATGTGCTTATTTGCCTCTCCAACAATTATCTCACTTGTAAGAAAATTGATAGCACCCTTTTTAACTTGTTTTTTTAGCAATCCTAATCTACTTTTATCACTTATATCAAAACTTTGACTTTCAAATATTTGTGTATCAACAAAAACATTTAATGGAAACTCTAATTCTTCTTTACCTTCCAATTCTTCCTCCTTTTTAATAATTAACAAATTATATCTATTCCAATACGCCTTTTAGAACAATCGTGAGCCATAATTGGTCTAAAAAATACACCAATCCTTATTTTGTATCTATAGTACGTGGCTTGAAAGCCAGTGTTCATCGTTACTATCTGCCGTTGTCATAATTATGACACGAAACCCGGGGCTTTTTATATTCAATGAACAATTTAGGTTTACACAAGATATTCTACACTATGTAGCTAAAACTAAGCCTAATTGTACATATAGTTTATTATTTTCTAATTTCTTCCACCGGATAGCATTGATAAAACATCTTGGCTAATTTATTTATTTCATCTTTAGCCCCAACCTTACCCAATGCCCAAAAAACTAACCCTATTGATTCTAAATCACTAGCAAAACTTTCAAAACTATCTATTATTATTGGCAGTATTGAATCATCTTCAAGTCTTCCCATTGCATATGTAGAGTCATAAGGGTATTGGTTTATTATTTTTATTGTATTTTCTTCTAATACACCTTCAATTAAAACTTCAATTATACGAGTTCTCCAATATCCTTCTTCAATTTCAGATAAAACAAAATTCAAATCCTTTGGTTCTAGAAAACCTACTTTATAATTTCTAGCAATAAGCTCCAAAATTCTTTTATCAAAGGTCTCTCTATACAATTCTAATAATTTGTTAATACTTTCTTTGCACTGAGAATTTCTTTTAAAATAATCAAACCCTACTTCTCTTCTAGCTTTTCTTCTATGCTTAAAACAAGACATTGCATATTTATAAGAGATTTCACTTGGCAATATTCTAAGTAATTTTTTAAGTAAGCTATCACTTTTATACCTATATTTAGATGGAATTTCTTCCCCTTCTTTAATCGTTCGTTCAACTAAAGAAATTAAATACTCTATTTGGATATCAGTGTATTTTTTTAAATAAATATAGTCTCCAATTCTATTTAAAATATTTTCACAATGATTGAAAATAGAAAAAGAACTTATTTTTAACAATTCAATTAACTCATTTAAAGTAAGGCAATTAAACTTAGCTCTCTCTATATCTTTTTCAATTTTTTTAATCTTTGTCTCTTGAGTATCATATTTACTAAATCTCATATATATTCTACTTTCTTTTTCTCCTATTTTAAAAATTCTCCTTCTGCTGTTTTCCCGTCTATCTTAATCATCCATTCAAACCTACCCCTTCTTATAACTGAAGTTAAGAGAACAGGATTATCTGCTTCCTTTTTACCTATTACTTTATCTATTTCCCAATGTCCTAATTCTTACGTTATTGCCAATATTAAAAACAATTTCTAATATTAAATTTTAATCAAACCTATATACATACATTTTCAAAGTAGTATTCTAAAAAGCACATCAATCCATATTAAATTTCTTAATAGAGCGCTTAAAAGCTAGTGTTCACCGTTACTATCTACCATTATCATAATTATGAAATGAGACCCAGATGATAAATCTTATAGCTTTTATTAAAGCTAAATAAAACATGTGGTTAATATCTTACAATCCAAAACTTTTTGGAGACATTTCAATTCTCAACATATTACAAAACTGAATTCCAAATCTTATAAATTCAAAAGAAACAGACGTGACTATATTATCATTTAGAATATAACCTTCTTCAATAGGTTTTGTTATACAATTATTCCAATCCTTCATATATTTAAGATCAGCCTCACTGTATCCCTCCTGTAGCAAACCTTCTTTATCTGTTCCTATCATAAAAGCCTTGCCATTTAATATGCCGGCTCTTACCAGCAAAATAGGAGCAATAGAAATGGCACCTATTATTTTACCTTCAAACTTTTTAATAAATTCAATTATTTCATGATCTTCAACTGCTGAACGTATATCAACCGCACCGGGTAATAAGAGACTATCATATCTCTCTATGTTTAAATCATAAATTGTTTGATCTGGGAGAACTTTTAGACCTTCTTCACATTTAACTATATCTTTAGTTTTTGCAAATACATCAATCCTTCTACCATTTAAGGGCAAAGTTTCTAATGCCACACTTATTTCAAAATAACAAAATTGATCATATATAAGCACTGCTGTTTTGTTCATTAGTTAACCTCCACATATTTTGCTATGTTTCATTTCTCCAGTAGAAGCCTAGAACCCAGTCACCATCGCTACTATGTACCGTTGTCATAATTATGACACAAAACTCACCTGTGAAATCATAAAGTAATATCAACACTTATATATACTAAGTTTTCTAGATATTCAGGTGGACTGTTAATCCAATAAACTGGGATTTGTAGAACTAAAGCTTTTCTAAATACTTTTTACCATTTTTATATTGTTGTATCGGGTTCCATCCTTCAAAATGTAGGCATTAGGAGTTTCTCCCACTTGGATGAATCCGCATTTCTCATAAAGAACCCTGCCTCTTTCATTACCTGAGAAATAGTCAAGCTCAAGTTGGGAAAGGCCCCATTCTTTAGCATAGTCTTCGAGAACTTGAAGTAACTTCTTCCCTATTCCTAAGTTCCAGAATTCTTTTAGCACAGCAAGGGCAACATTTCCTCGATGGCGCATTTTCTGTTTTCTTAGTCTTATTATTGTGCCGCTTGCAATCAGTCTTCCATCCATTTCAACAACAATCATAAGTGTATTATCAGATTCATTAAAGCCTTTGATCATTTTTGCTTCCTCTTCAACAGTTATGGTTATTTCTTCTGGATAGGAATTCAAAAAGTCAGATTCTCCCATAATGGTTTTCAAATATTTAACAGTTTCTGCAGCGTCTTTTACTTGAATCTCTCGAATTTTACAGATTCTGCCATCTTTTAGTTCAAAATTTTCTGGTGTATATTTCATATTTATCCCCCACATAAATTTAAATTTCTACTTTTTCCTAGTATTATTTTTAGAGGAAAATAATCATCTGTTGCTCTAAAAAGCACTTAACTCGACATTTCGTTTCCTTAGTAGAAGGTTTGAACCCAGTTTTCATCTTTACTATTTGCTCTTTTCATAACTTTGACACTAGGTTCGGGTGAAAAATATTACGCAATATCAATGGTTGTAGATTCAAACTCTTCATTGTTTTAGAAGAGTTTGTTACTTAACAAACTGAGATTGGTTAGTTTTAAATTACTTATTAAGATATTCTAAGAAACGTTTTTTTAATTGTTCGATTACATCTTCATTATCAATAAAATCTTCAAAAGCTAGCATTTCATACTTTTGTCCCTCTTCTCCAAATTTTATATTCTCGATTTGACTATCACATATATTAGCAACCATAAAAACTGATTTTTCTCCTGCATTTGTGATGCTTTCATGGTATTTGGTCCATACAATATTTGATTCAGAAATATCAATAGCTAATTCTTCTTTAACCTCTCTTCTCATAGTTTCATATGGTGATTCTTCATTTTCTCTTCCACCACCAGCTAAATCCCACATATTAGGATAAGGAATGTTTGGGAGATTATCTCTTAAAATAGTTAATACTTTCCCTTTATTAATGAGTGCTACTTTAACACCTATAAAATTCAATTGATTCATGATTAAACCTCCTCAATCTAATTATGTTTTTGCTCTTTTAAATTTTAAGAATAAACTAACTCAATAATCACTCTAAAAGGTAGATCATTCTTTAATTTGTTTTCCTAGTAGAAAGTTTTTAAACTCAACATCAATCACCGTTATTTGCATTATGGCTAATTATGACACGAAATCGAGCAGTAGTGCCTAAAAATTTAGATCCAGCCAATTTATTTTGCAACTATATAAGCCTTTTTTTAGTGCAGATAGTTTTTACAAAAATCGCTTTTTTAAATTCTTCGTGTAAATCATCCATGAATTAATAATTGCGATAAAATTGTTATAGTACTCACAACAATGATTATATAAATCTCGTTCTTATTCTTACTCTCTTTCAAAATCAAATTTGAAAACATTACTCCATAAAGCGATGTAATATTCAAGAAGATCCAAGCAATTGAAGAAATATTAGAAGATGTCACAAAAACAAATGTTATTTGTGCAATACACGTTAAAATTGCTCTAAAAAATAAAGATTATCGAAAGAGTTTTTATTGTGTCTTTTCCAATCAGTTTGATTTAAGGTTGGAATCAAACTTATAAAAGATACAAAAAATCTTAATATTAAAGTACTTACTGTAAATAAAATCAGTGAATCAATATTTTTTATAGTCTCCAACCAAAAGAGGAAATAAGCAAGCTTGTATAACTAACGGTGGAACAATAATAATTACTCCATGTAATAATGTTTTTAAATCACTTTTTTTCTTTACCCAAATAATAATTATGATAGTTGTTAAGATAGAAATGAAATAATTACCAAAATTTATTCTTCCTGTCGTAAAAAATAAGGCTAAAGGAATAAAAAAACAGCTGTTTTTGATACGATCGCCGATTCAAAAATGGATAAGCGTTTAAATAGTTTTGAGTATCCTACTGCAACAATTTGTACTAAGATGCTGTAAATGATTATTTTATAATTAAGAATCATAGTAAACAGATCATTAACATTTATATAAAAGAACGAAATTATTATGAATAATAGCGTATATAAATTGTTTGAAAAATTAACTTTTAACACAGATTGTTTTTTATACCCTATTTGATACCTATCAATCACACTTATTAATCCTCTGGACATTGCTGAAATGGTTGAAAATAAAATAATGTAGAAATATGAATCCAAATTTCAATTCTCCTTTATGTTTTTTTAAATAACATAAAATTTTTAATACTCTACTCCCATGATAAGATATTCTTTATGAATATAGAAGAGTAAATTAATATGAACTTTGACAGTACTGCAACTTCTTTTCAGACAATATTTCTAAATAGGTTCAATTTTAGTTGCTTCCTTTTCCAATCTCTCGATAGTCCGATTTCAGAATTTATCTTTATATGTATTGACTTATTCAGTTCGACGATATACAATCGGACTATACATTTAAACTGAATAGTTTAACGATATAAAGGAGCTAATATTATGCCTAGACACCCAAGTTTACCCTTAACAGAAACGACTTATTTAATTTTGTTGTCACTAATAAAACCTGCACACGGCTATGTAATAATGCAAGAAGTTGATCGGCTTAGTAATAACAATGTAAAAATTGCGCCTGGCACCATGTATGGTGCCTTAGATAATTTACTAAAACAAGGTTGGATTAAAGAGGTAAAAAGCGAAGACAAACGTCGCAAAGTCTACCAAATTACTAAATCTGGTTATGATGTCATTGAAGCTGAAACAAAGAGAATGCACGAATTACTTAACTTAGCAGAGGAACTGATGGGAGGAGAAAGCTAAAATGAAACAAATTATAAAAAGGAAAGTATTCTTATTCAAAGATTTAGACAAACAAGAAGCTGGATTAACTCCTTTAGAGAAGAAGGTTATCGCTTTATAAATAAAAAGTTCCCTGCTTGCTTTGTGTTTGAAAAGATTGATGACAAAGCCCCTATTACTCGGATCGATTATCGTGAATTTGAGAAAGCGAGTGAATATCAAAACTATATTCAACTTTTTAGTGATATGGGTTGGACAGTTGTTTCAAGCAGTAAAAATTCCGGTGTACACTACTTCCAGCAAAATGATCCTAATTCAGAAGACTTTATTTATTCAAATAAAGAGTCCTATGCTGAAATATACAAGCGTTACGGCCAACAGGCGGTGAACTGGTCTATTATATTTTTGTTTTTCTTTACTATCTTTTCTACTGGAGGTAACAGTTATTCACTTTTTAAACCAAAGACTGCATTTTTTACACCTGGCTTATGGGAAATGACCGGCTGGCAGTTCTGGTCTTCCTTTATATTTGAAATTCCTTTTGCATTAATGAGACTACTCTCTAAAGTTATTTGGTTGGTATTAGCAGCATGGATGGGGTTTGAAGCTTTTGTAAATAAGCGTAAATATAATGACTTAATTCATAATAGCAATTAATATTTTTGAAAAAACATCAAAGACGACAGTGATGAATTATTACTGTCGTCTTTCTTCATATATGTATTCTTTATATTAGTTCTTCAATATATTCTTATTTTAATAACCTTATAATGATAGATTTTGTTACTCTAACTTTCTTTTATGATAGTTAGTGGATCTTTGACAATTAATCACAGGAAAATAATCTGATCGATTTTAATGTGTCTTTTATTACTTTGATTCTTTTTATTCTATTAAGACTAAATATATAATCTAAACAACACATCAAATCCCATTTCGTTTCTCTGTAGAACTAAGAAATGGCCTTCCTCTTCCAAATAACCATTGCAAGTATTGCTATCATTATACTAATAGTAAATATCAGTACTATTCTAATGTTGGATATCTCAGGCATAGTAAATAATAAAGCATTTGTATTTTTAGGAGCAAACCATTGCGCTAGCATTAAACCTATTGAAACTAAAAAAGCCAAAGAAATATTATTACTAAAGCTAAAGAACAGTAAACCTATTACACCTATGATTACTCCAATCGAAAGGCTATGAAATACCACCCTCATTAAGCTATAACTTGTTGCACCACTATTTATTAAATAGATATAGCTAAAAGTCATTCCCCCGTAAAAAAACAGCCTAACAATGCCTCGCAACACATATATGTATTCAAGCATCGTATTTCTCATTAAAAGAAGATCTTTTATTGGACTTTGACACTCGGCATAAAATAATGTTACAAAAGAAAAGATTCCGGATAAAGGTAAAAATCGTTCGACAACCATCGCTTCATTAGTAGTGTCTAAATTCTTTACCCCAAAAGCAAAGTAAGTGATCCCCATGATAACTAGATAGACAAACACTTCTAGAGGAAAATTATGCTTTAACTCTAGCTTCAATTGAAAGATTGTTTTTGAAAGCATAATCTCCCCTCCTTCTTCTTTCATATAAAAAGGATGTAACGATTATTAAAAAAAGTGCTAGCCCTATCCAAATGCCTCTCCCCACTAGAAAAACATTGACCTTACTATCAAAATACGCTTGATTGCCCACAGAGTTATATCTAATGAGAAGGCCATACCCAATATTATAAAAAACATTTGTGGAAGATGACATCATGTAAACCAAGGAAAAAATAGGTCCTAGAAATCCTAATAAAATACTATGACTGGCTATTGTTAATAAAGTTGTGAGACTTATAACAAATAAAATAATTGGCAATATCCATGATATAACAAAGAAGTAGGATTTAAACGGACACAATAAACTAGCACCATGTACAAACAGTAATTGAATTTCATAATAGGAAAAGAGTACCAAAATAATAAATAGTAGTGACAAACTCATTGCTAAAACCCTTGTCAAAACCAATTTGATTGAAGATGTATTCTTTACATACAGTGTATTTTCAATAGCTTCTTTTCTGTCTTTGTTCCAAAAATATAAACCTATAAACCAAGAAAATAATAAGGTGAAGATACCTGCATAATCACTAAAATACCTAGCAAAAGCAACATCTAAACCTTCTTCCTTAACAAGCAAATAATCCTTAATGGCCTCTTCATAAGACATTCCTTTGTCACCAAAATGAATCTTATAATTATTCTTAGCATAGAAAGAGCCTCCCCCTATTAAGGCGTCTATTTTGCCTAATTGAGTCTCTAATTTTTCTTCAGTAGGAATTGCTAGATTCTGACTCAAAGGAATATCTTCATATGGCATGCCTATTAAATCAGATAAGATATCTTTAATCGCATCTAATTCATCCTGTTCTAATTTATTTTCTCGATAAAAGCCATAAGGATAACTAATAAAATGATTGTTTTCTATATTTAAGTACAAATCATTCACCAAATTAGAAAAAATATAAGCACGATCCTCTGTTAAATAATGACCATATTGCTCTTGTCCTGGGTCAGGTTCTTTAAAATCATAGGAATCACTCTCTATCTGTCCTATAATAGCTATAATCAAGGCTATGGCTACCCCTACAAAGATTAAAGACCTACCTATTCTTTTTAATTCTACTACAAATAATTTCATCTAATCTCTCCTTTCATGAATCTTCATTAAATATGCTGATTCCAAACTAGGAGAGATTCGCTTAAACTGATCCAAAGGTCTTCCCGTATGGATGAAACTTACCATAATACCATTAGCTAATTCTTTTTGCTCAAAGACCATGTACTCCTCTTTAAATCTTGATAAATCCTTTCTATTTACGAGGGTTTCATAAATTCCACCAGAATATTGATTTAATAAATCTTCCACTGATCCATCATAAATAAAATGACCACTGTCTAATATTCCTAATTTAGTAGCTGTGCTTTCTAAATCGCTTGCAATATGCGTTGAAAATAAAACAATCTTTTCTGTCGCTAGATCACCCAATAAATTTCTAAAGCGAATGCGTTCTTCTGGATCTAGCCCAGCGGTCGGTTCATCAACCACTAAAACTTTTGGATCATTCAAAAGGCTTTGAGCAATACCTAAACGTCTTTTCATACCGCCCGATAAGCTCTTTACTTTTTTATTTCTATCTTGGTTTAGATTAACTAAGTCTAATAGCATCTCCACTCGTTGATTTAATTCAAATCGCTTGAGATTATCCAATGTTCCCAAATAGATTAATGAATCTTTGACTTTCATTTCTGGATAAAAATCAAAATCTTGTGGCAAATAACCTACGAGTCTGCGAATCTCTTTTGGGTTCGATTGACCACAGACTTGAATCTGACCAGTTTTTATAGGTAAAAGTCCCACTATTAATTTCATCAGGGTCGTCTTACCGGCTCCATTTTTACCCAATAGTCCATATAGACCATTATTGATACTGATATTGATGTCGGATAAAACTTTTTTCTTGCCATAAGTAAAACTCAAATTCTTAATTTCGATCGAATTCATCCTACATACCTCCCTTTTAAAACTAGTTGAAGTATATAAAACAATTTCCAATAATTTTCCAAGATTAGGCCTTTTTTATAAATAATTTTATATTGGCTCCTACATTATTACTCAAGACCATCTTTACCCCTTGTTTTTTCATTATTTCATCTGTAATGTACAATCCCAGTCCCATGTTACCTACTAAAGGGTTTTCACTAAAGTAGGGCTTATTGTAATTATTGAGGGCTTCTTGAGAAAATCCCAAGCCATCATCTTCTATTTCTACTATTAAATAACTTTCATTTTCATAAAGGGAAAGAGTTATTTGATTTTTAGCATGTCTTTTCGAATTTTTAAGAATATTAACCAAACCTTCTATGAATCTTTCTAGATCTAGGTCGATTTTTTGAGATAAATCTTTTAATTTACACCTAAAAGAAAGATTGTCCTCCCAGCAATCTAATTCTCTCTTTATCATATACAATAAGTCTTTACTCTTGATTGTCCGAATGTCTAGTTCCATATCTGCCATGTTCTGACCTATCTGGAGATTATTAACATAATCTTGAATCCTCTTTTCGCTTCTAGTCATGCGAGATAAAATTCGCTTCACTCTCTCATCATCCGGTTCATAAATTGTATTCAGCATTTCCATGTCACCACTTAGCACAGCTAGTGGATTCTTTATCTCATGTAAAATCGTATCCAATTTTTTAGATAGTTCGTTGGTCTTTTGAATAGAATTAAAACGATCTTTCTTTAATTCTATATTTTTCACTACCAATTCAAAGACTTTCTTACTCAGTTCATTCTGGTCTTCTATATTCGCCTCTTCATAATTTTCTAAAAATTTAAAAATCAATTCTATTTTATGCTTATAAAATAGGTTAAAAAAAAGACAAAAGAATAGGATAATCACCACAATCGGTGTGAAATCAATCATTGCTCGCAATAAATCTGAAAACATCAAACTATTAAGAAGACTCGTTCGGTCAGTTAAAGCATTTGATAAAAGAAAATTTTTCTTTATGTCATTTAAAAAAACTTGTAGAAGCAAACCACACGGAATCGAAAAAATTAGACTAACGGACAAATATAAATTAAATGCCCCTCTCAGTTTCCAATTTTTAGAAAATTCTCTTAGCCAATCCATGAATAGCCCAGCCCCCAGTGTGTTTTTATCAAATCTTCTTCTGAATGTTCTGATAATTTGTTTCTAATATTTCTGATATGCTCCGAAACCACCTGGGGACTGCCATAGCTGTCAATTCCCCTTAAACTATCATAAATTCTTTCTTTGCTAAAAATTTGTTTGGGATTATTGATGAGTAAGGCTACTATTTCATATTCAGTTTTTGTCAACTCAATTTCATCACCATTAACTTTGCAGGTTCCAGATTCAACAAGAAGCGAAATATTATTTGATTGTGCTTGTCCTTTTCGATCACCTCTAGTTACGTTAGTATAAATTCTCGCATAGAGCTCATCTAAAGAGAACGGCTTGGTAATGTAATCATCTCCCCCTAACATTAGGCCTTTTATTTTATCTTCTTTATCAGATCTTGCTGATAAAAACAAAATTGGCATTAACCATCTTTCTCTTAGCCGTCTACAGATTTCAAACCCATTATTTCTGGGCAAATTGATATCTAAAAGGATTAAATCGACTCCAGATAGATCGTTAGGAATTTCATCAGAATTATAAGCTTTTAAGACAGTTATCTCTTTGTTTTCTAAAAACATTTCCAGCATATCCACGAGGTCTCTATCATCTTCAATGATTAAAAGCGTTTTGTTTTGCATTATAAGGGCAACTCCTTTATTAAATAATTCTTATCGTTAAGCCTAGAGAATTTAATATAAATACATACAATATTACTATTCGTTTCTCAACATATTCTTCCTAATGCTTCGATTATGACTTTTTATCAGTCAATCATTGAAGAAGACAAGCTGCTTTTATTCTTGAAAAACTTGAAACTAAAATAAATTATCCTCATTCAATACTTTCTACTATGTAGGTACTATTTCAAATTACATATATTTTATACTTAAAATCATCCGTATGCCAAATCAAAAAACTATTCATACATTACAAAAGACAAAGAATATACATTTTATCAAAGGACAAAGGCTATATTAAGATCCTTTTACATGGCCTTTTATCTTTTACACAATTATATGATTTTTATCAAATTTCTCAAAAAGTTTTTTTAGCAGTTCTTGTCAACTATCATTTCTTCCATAAGATTATTCCTCCTCTTCAATTAAAAAAATATCTTAAACTCATTTTCAAAGGTGTTTTTTAGAGTTTTTTTATATCGAAAACAGTATCACAACTTCATTTTTCACAAAAAAACAATCCCCTAAAACCATGGTATAAAATGCTTTAAGGGATTTTAAATTTTCTTCCCACTCCTTGAAATTTAAGTTGAAATAGCTATTTATAGGGATTCTTGCAGTCAATTATATGAACAAAAGGTTGTTTTCACTCTTATTATGCTCAGTTTTAGAGAAATAGTATAATTATAGTATCAAAGAAGATATATACTCCCCGTTTATAATTTTATATATTTTGTAGCTCTACCTTGCCCCACTTTTCTGACTAAATTTTCTTCCATTAGATGATCCAAAGCTCTGAGGCTCTTATATTTATCAAAACCAGTTATTTTTTCAATTTCCAATCTACTCAATTCTTTATTTATAGGCATTCTTTGTAAAAGAACAGATGCACTTTCACTTAAACCTTGTATTTGATCTGTCATTATGGGTAATCTAATCATAATTGAATTGGGATACACTTCAAAAATAGGCTGTCTTATTTTTCCTTGATATAAATGTTTTATTCGTTTTATTCCTGTTGCAAATTTTTCTATTAAACCTAATCTATTAAACAAGCTCCCAATTTTTTCATTTCTAAGAATAGAAATTTGCCCACTAATATATTCCTCTTTACTTAATCCTTTCGGTAAGCTTCCTGGTGAAGATATTTCAATATATTGATCATAAATTTCTACTTTAATTGATGCTGGAATACTCCATTCTCTATACACTAGAACATTTGCGATCGCTTCTCTAAAAGCATCTTCCGGAATCATCTCGATCGTTTTTCTAATAATTCCTTCAATTTTTTCGTATTTAAAATATCTTCTCTATACTTCTACAGCTTGATTATATGCACTAAGTATAGAAACATTTTCAATTAAAATTTTCTCCTTAAATTCATTAATATCAATACCAAACGTAACGATATCAATCATTCTAATATTATTTTCATCAGATATAATTTGTGCTGCTAAATTATATCCCTTTCTATCATCATATAAGCCTAGTATTTTTAATATATCTAAACTTAGTTTATCCATATTCATCTTTTTGCGTAGTGCTTCTTCTAAAAGGTTAAAGGTTAGTTCTTGATTTGTTGGAGGCAAATCTTCATAATTTTGCTTCAAACCTTCTAATATAAGTCTCTTCATTTCGTCTCTATCATCTATAGGTAAACTTGAAAAATCTCTTCTCATATACGCTCTATTCTTATATAGATAGGGCTTAAGCCCACTTTCATAAACTTTTAATTCAACAATTTCTTTTATTTCATCTATTTCTATACTGTACTCAGGAACTGGCCTAATGCTATCATTAATCTTGTTTTCAATCCTTAAGGAAAGTTCTTGTAAGTCCTTAAAGTGAACAGAGTTACCACTATCATCTACCCAAAATTGTATAATACCATCATTATAGTTTGCGTAAGCACTGACTGTTTTTAAAAAACTATCGGATAGTTTGGATTTAAATTCTAAATATATGTTTCTCTAGTATTCATCGTTAACCTCCATAGATTTATCGTATTAAAGCAAACGCAAAAAATAGTTTTATCTTGTAGTTATAAAACATAAAACACTGAGTACTACTCCCACTCCTTGAAATTAAAGCTACTTACAGGGGCTTTTGAAAGCCACTTTTGTGAACAAGGTCCATTTTTCACTCATATTATTCTCTGTTTTTTTAAGGAATAGTACCATTTTAGTATCAGAGACTCCTAACTCGTTCCGTCTCTCTATCATCAATTATAAAACTACCCTCATTGATTTCGTTAAGTCTGGCAATAAGCTTTACAAGTAAATCCAACATTCTTTCTTTGTCAGCCTTTTCCTGGTCAGTATTTGTGATCACTCCATTTTCAGTGAGAACATAATTTGACGAGTATAAATCTTGTATTATTTGATGTAACCTCATTAATTCATCGTCTTTAACAATGAGTTCAATATCATAATCATATTCTCCTTTATCTTCATCAAACGTGCATCCCCAGATTGGGCCAGCCCATATATGGAGCATGATTCTTACTGTTTCCATTAATTGAATCTCCTCGCTACAGCTTATTCAGAGGTGCTAAAACTATCAACAAGCTTACAAAGTCATATTTTTTTCACTTCTCACCTTCTGAAACAATCTTTAATAATTTTGCGAACTCCTCTGCTATCTCTCCTGGTGTAAGAATAGCTGTAGTCATCGCTTTTCTATCAGCTATCATCGGACTATAATTAGCCACTTCCTTTTTGGTTAACTGATGCCAGATTGGCAAAATTCTTCCACTTTCTATACTTTCCATTTGAAATAAACCATTTAATTCCTGTTTGGTCCAATACTTACCATCTGCTATATATGAAGGAGAAAGCACCACTATTCCATACTTCGAATGCTTCAACCCACTATCAATTTCTTCCCGTAATGATGAGCCCCAAACAGTATCTTTGTTGTCATACCAAACTGAAACACCTTTTTTCATAAGCTCATCAACTAGTTCATTTACAAAGCTCTCCTTATCCTCATAAGCATGAGAAATAAATACGTCATACGCTCTTTCACTACTCAATGTTTTATTTATCGATTCTACTTTTGATATAGCTACACCCTCTAGTTCCTTAATTCTGTCCTCATACATACGTTGGATCTTTTGAGTCTCTTTTGTTTCTTTCTTCTTCAAATCCTGCTCTGCCTTCTGGAGTTTTTGATATACTTCATTTCTTTTCTTTCGTTTCTCACCAATTTTCTTAGAGTAATTCGCACTCTTCGCTCTTGCCTTGGTTGCGATCTCTTGATACTGACTAATTTGTCTTAATTTACTATTCACAGTAGCTTGAGAAGCTGATTTACTTATTGTAACTTTTAATGCCTTAGATTCTTTAAGTGCAGCCTTCCTATCTTCCTCTGCACGCTTTTTTTCTAAAATAGCGATATCTTTATCAAGATTATTAAGTTGGCTTTGATATTGTTTAACTGACATTAAGCACCTCTATAAGTATCCTTTAAAAACATCTCTAACCTTAACTACTCTCTCAATTACTTGATTCATAAGTTCAGGATAATTACCTTGCTTATTGAAGTTCAAACCAGGAATGTATGATTTAATTCTAGATGCTTTTTTATCATCTAATCTTTCCCAGTGCATATTAAAGCCTAGTTTAGACTCTATTTCATCCCTATGTTCATAAAGATTATCAAATAAGTCTTTACTATCTCGAACATAAAGTTCTACACCGATGCTTCCATCTTTATTAACCAATGTAATACTGATATGAGCATCACTTGTGCCTATTGCTACATCATACCAGTGATCTGTAGTTGCCTTTCTAACATTAAATGGCTTTCCACTTTCTGTAACAACTCTATTGAACTCTGTCCAGAAGTTTAGTCTTTCGGCTTGAGTTTTCGATAAGTCACCATCTTTTACACTCTTATTGCTCTTGATAAAATCATTGGGTTTTTCTACCACTCTAAACATCGGAGCTGGTAAAGAGTCTCCAATTTTATAAGCTTTAATCTCTAATAGAAAAAAGGAGATTTCTTTAGCCATATTGTTGTTTAGCCATTCGATAGCACTCTTATGCTCTTCTCGAGCTTCCTTAACAATCCAGATAATGACATTTGCATCTAGCCCTGAAGCATAAGTAATAACTTTTCCTAAATGATCGTGATCAGTTGAACCCAATTGATTTTCAATAATGATTTTTACACCAGTTGTTTCATCAACAGCTACTAAATCACAACGATAGGAACCTACATAAACCTCCTTGTCTATATCGGTCAATGTCAGACCTACTGTGTCATTTAATAAGTCTATATTTTCATCTTTGGCTAGCCAGTTAGAAAAATTATATTGTTCGTGTGCCCATAACTCTCTAATATCTACTTCTTTTAATCTTCCTAATTTTGTATTTGCACTCATAACTTCCACCTAGTTTTCATATTTCTTCTTATAATAATCAAGTGTTTGATAGAACGCTTTAATTTCTTCTATTTGCATATATTTTTTCATATATACAAAGTCAGGGCCTCCTATGTTATTTACAGGAAGCATTATTTTTTGTCTCTTTAATCTTGCTGTACCCATTTTATAACCGTATCCATATTTTTCTTTTTGACTTTTTATACTCTGAACTAAGAACATTGAATAATATTTATCTTTGTATTTAGATCTAAGCTTTCTTGTATCATTGCCATATAAAGCTTCGTAAGGGTGATAGAAGGCATATCCCACTGATCCATTTCTGTTTACACTAATACATCCTCTTTCTAGTGTTGGGTTTTTATTTGATATAAAATATCCAATCCCATTGTTGTTTGCTGTTCCCGTTACATATGGAATATCCCCATCAATTCTTTCTTTTGCATAAATATCACGACCCCCAGAAATATCAACAAGGTCTTCTAACCAAAATTCCTTCCATTCTTTTTCTTTTAGTAAAGGTAGACGTAAAGCCTCGGAAATGGCTAATCTATATATATATATATATATATTCAAGGGCTTTTTCAAGCTTTTCAACTTCTAGCTTTTGCATAAATTTACTCATATAGTCCCAGTGTGGATTGCCCTTTTTATCTGCTGGTAATATGATTTTTTCAGTTCGAATTCTTTTATCATTAATCTCTCTATTAAATGAATATTTTTCTTCAAGTCTTTTTATTATAGTAGCCATGAAAAGATAAATATGTTTATCTGCATTTTCTAATGTTAGTGATGTTACATGATCGCTTGCTATATACTCATACTGATGATAAAAACAAGAACCTACACTCCCACTATTAGCTATTGTTAAATTTTCTCTAAAAAACCTAACATCTTTTTTGTTTCCAATAAATCCATCAACCCCATTATTAAGGCCAGTAGATGAAACATAAGCTATATTTCCGTCAATATGGTCAGCTTTTTTAAGTCTTTTCCCTCTTTGAATTTTTCTAAATAATTTATCAAATGGAAATACTTTCCACTCAACATCTTCAAATCCAACTAAATCAAAAGCTGTTTCTAGTATTTTTTGTTCATAGTAGTTAATAACATTCTCTGCAATTTCTTTTTGCTCTTGTTTGATATAATCTTCCATAAATTGCCAGTTTACTTTACCATTTGCATCCACAGGCAACAATATCTTTGTCCTATTTAATCTACCAAGCGTCGCTCCATTACCTCCCCAATTAAATTTTTGCATCTGTATTTTGAGTAGCGGGATTAAAAACATAGCAACTCTTTTATTTAGGTTTTTATTTTTAAGAACTTGTATGTTTTGGCCTGTATAAAATGGATTTTCTTGATAAAAAACAGTCTGTGTATCTAAACCTATACTTATAACATTGCCTTCGTCTATTCTATATCTAATATCTTGTTCTTTTGTAATAAAAAGGCTGATTCCATTATCCATATCACTTCTTGTTATATATGGAATCATCCCCGCATTTAAATTCAGTTTGTTTTTATCAATTCCACTACTTGTTGACGAAATCTTAAATATTCCTTCTTCACCGCCAATAAAAAACTCTCCCCACTCCACATCATTTAAGGATAGTCTATTTTTCATCATAAACCTCATCTTCCTCAGCAACTAACAATTCTTCTGCCCTATGAATCTCATATTCATTCTCATCTTCTTCATCTTCTATCCCAAATAAATATCCTCTTCCATGAGTTATCATATTCACTTCAAAGGTAATGTAATCAGCAATGGTGTTTCTAAAGTCTTCTTCTGAAGGGATTTCATCGTTAAAGTAATAGAAAGAATGTAGCCACTCATCATCTGCTTCAACTGTCGTTTTGACACAGAATTTTGTTTCGCTATCTATACGGTCAAACCAGACATCAAGAAGGTGCTGCTTTTTATCTTTTGCATTTGGTGTTTCAACCAAGCCTACATGCTTAGATACCATATATCCGTCATCTTCAAAATTTATAAATTTACACTCTTTTTTCTCATAGTGAGAAACACCTGCTGTGAATATAGCAATACAAGGATTTACCCCAACTCCATAGAAAGTATCTTTATTCAAGGTAATAACACCCTCTAAGGTATGGTTTTTTAATATATTTGCCTTGATTTCCTTTTCGACTTTTGTTTTTCCCGTCATGGTAGATTGGGGAACGATAATAGCAACTTTTCCATCTTCAACCATACAGTCCAATAGATGCTCCGTAAAAGCAATTTCATAAAGATCTTTATTTGCACTTGACCCTTGAGAATATGGAGGATTCATCATACCAATTGTGGGATGCCACTCCTTTTGGATTTTTGCAGGATTTAGTCTTAGAAAATCCGCATTTTCTAAATTGCTTTTCCCATCTCCACGTAAAATCATATTGGTCGTTGCAATGGTAAACATATAGGATTGAGACTCAACCCCAAAGAGCTGATTTTTCTTTATTTCTCTTTTTTCTTGAACATCTCCCGTTTTACTCAACATATTGTGCATAGCAGATATCAAAAAGCCAGCTGTACCACAACATGGATCAAATATGATGTCAGTGCTTTTTATATCTAATAAATCACAGAATAAACTGGTGATATGTTTTGGTGTAAGAATAATTCCTAAAGACTGGCCATCTCCTCCAGAATAGGACATGAACTCTCCATAGAATCTTCCTAAATAGTCTTCCCCATTTCTGTTGTATCTAATATTTTGATAGATTCTTTTTTCTAGAAATTCTGTATAGTGCTTTAATGGGGTTTTACCAAGGGTGTTATTCACCTCATTAATTAAAGTATTATCTCTAATTACAGAAAACTGACTCAATAATTTGTCTTTTTTTACTTGGGGAGAAACATTAGCTCGGTCAAGATTATCTTTTATTGCCTTATAAATTTTTTGACCATCGGTAGTTTTTTCATTTGTATCACCAATTAAACTGCCAATAGAAAAATTACCATAATCTGCCTCCCTTAGGGCCAGTAGTATTCCTGAAACAATTAGTGGCTTATCCTTATCTTGAATTGAACCATAATTCCTCAAATCTTCATGAAGCTCTGCTGCATCTTTTAAAATTTCTTTTGTTTCTTTTTCTTGATTGGTGTCTTCTTCTAAAATCTCTCTGATGTAGTACTCATCTATATTATCTTCATTAAATAATATAAAACTTTCAACTTCTGGTAGTTCTTTATAATTGCCCCTTTCATCTACAAATATAGGGCTTATCCTATGACGCTTCTCATTCCCTGAAATACCAATAGCTATAATTTTTTTATAAGATGTATTTTTTGCTAGGTTTTTACCATAAAACAAAGCTCCGTTAACTGCATAATCACAGATAGCCTGTGTTTCTTCAGAAATTAAATCTTCTTTTGTTCTTATCTCATGATTGGAAACGGAAGCTTTATTTTCAATGACAATCAAAAAGTCCTTAACTGTACCTGTGTATTCTGGATAACCGACATTACCAGTTCCCCTTTTTGAAGCAGTCTTTAAGGCATCATTAATTTCTTTAATTGTTGATCCTTGTGGGTCTAGGTCAATATTTGCTTCTTTTAATAAATCATATACCCATAGGTCTGTACTTTTTTCCTTCTCTTGTATACTCATCTTATCTACTCCATTTTCTACTTGATAATCACACAATTTACTATATCCCAAACATTACGACCTAAAGCTTAATAAACTACTCCCAACACATCCATACTAAAAATTTTGTTTTTGCCATGTTTTGCTGAAGACATTCCTACTTCAATTCT
Source organism: Facklamia sp. P12932 (assembly GCF_050409545.1). NCBI lineage: Bacteria > Bacillati > Bacillota > Bacilli > Lactobacillales > Aerococcaceae > Facklamia > Facklamia sp. P12932. Next base: position 187,154 of record NZ_JBNUPG010000002.1, read on the forward strand.
TAAATCTTTTTTATACATTTTTCGCTCTTCTAAAATTTTCCAGAGCTTACTGTAATCAAATGCCATTCTTTTATCTCTCAATAACAAGCTAAATCTTACTATTTGACAATGATCAGAATAATCCCAGCCATTATTAAGATAACCCCAATCCCTAATTCAATTAAACCAACTCTACGTGCATAAGATTCTATGTCACTTCCAGCTTTATAATCTGATTCAAATCCATTGATTAGATTGTATTTCTTTTTAAAATAGATTAGATATCCAAACATGCAGAAAGTAATTCCTAATCCAATCAATACTATCTTTAATAAAGTCATTAATATCTCCTCCATAATTTTAGCTAATCATCAAAAACAGCTGAAATTTTTCGTCTTTTATTTCTTAAAGATAATTATATCAAACACAACTTTGCTTTTAAATAAAGGCTCTATAATAAATAGGGTTGATGGAAGAAAAACACTTCCTTCAACCCTATTTCTTCAACCCTATTTTTTGGTACACAAAAACACAGAAGTCCGATCTATTAAAAGTGGTAACTAAAATAGAAAGGACTCTGTGTTATGACTCATGATACTCCATATAAAAGACCCTAACGTAAAATTATCTGATCATTGTGTGGAAAATATCTAAAATAAGCTTCACATAAAGCGTACACTGACCTATCCTGTTGATAGCTGTCTTTGTTGCCAAAAGGAAGGAGTTGTCGTTAAAAACGGCACACGCTCCTCTAGAATCACTTACTTAGAAAGTGCAGGGCAAGCTTGCTACTTACTTTTAAAAAAACAACCTTAC